>CAZBFC010000164.1:0-3193 GCA_964491095.1 uncultured archaeon
GGCTGTTGAGAACGGCTACGGCTCTGAGAGAGATTTAGAGCACTGCGAAGAACACGGAGCGATGGAAGGAGCTAGGCCTGAAGAAGAGAGTAGGAAAGCAAGGGAGAGAGGAAGACCTCAATTGGGTACTTTGGGCAGTGGAAACCACTTCTTGGAAGTGCAGTATGTAGATAAGATATTTGATGAGAAAGCCGCTAAAGCCATGGGACTTGAGGAGGGGCAAGTGACCGTAATGGTTCACTGCGGTAGCAGAGGTTTGGGACATCAGGTCTGTTCTGACTTCTTGGTTGTGCTCGATAGGGCTGTGAAGAAGTATGGTATAAGACTGCCAGACAGGCAGCTTGCATGTGCTCCGATAAAGAGTAAGGAAGGTGAGGACTACTTCGGAGGTATGGCCGCAAGCGCAAACTACGCTTGGTGCAACAGACAGATCATAACGCACTGGGTCAGAGAGACCTTCCAGAAGGTATTCAAGATGAGTGAAGAGGACTTGGGAATGGAACTCGTATACGATGTTGCCCATAACATCGCGAAATTCGAAGTTCATAAGGTAGATGGCAAGAAAAAGAAGGTCTGTGTTCACAGAAAAGGAGCAACGAGGGCATTTGGCCCAGGACATCCAGATGTTCCAAAGGATTACAGAGACATCGGGCAGCCGGTATTGATTCCGGGTTCGATGGGAACTCCAAGCTACGTGCTCATCGGAACTGAAAAGGCCATGGAGGAAACCTTCGGCTCAACGTGCCATGGAAGTGGTAGGGTGATGAGCAGGGCTGCTGCTAAGAGAAAGCTTAGAGGAGATGCAGTTAAAAAGAACTTGGAGAGAAGGGGAATTTACGTTAGAGCTACTCATGGAGCTTTGCTGGCTGAAGAGGCGCCAGAGGCGTATAAGTCGAGTGATGACGTTGTGGATGTCGTGCATAGGGCCGGAATATCGAAATTAGTTGCAAGGTTGTTGCCTCTGGGTGTGGCTAAGGGTTAACTTTAATTTTATAAAAAAATTTAATGGTAGCGATGCAACAATGTTGATGAATTATTTAAACTACTACACACAATGTGGTGTCATCACCAATTTAGGATTCCTTAGGTGCTTTACATAATTCAGCTAAAATATATTCTTTTGTAAGCTCTTTGGCTTTTTCTTCAATCTCTTCAACTGACAGATGTTTTTCGCTCTTAACGATGCCAAAGTACTTATCTAAACTTTTGTCGATTGTTTCACCACCCTCTAATGAATTTGACATTTAATCCGTTTTTCTGAAGATTTTAAAATCATTCATCGTCTTTATGTGTGTACAGACTTTTAAAATTAATTCTCAGAGCTTAAATATGTGTAGGGATACACCGGAAAAACATGAAGAAAAAGCTGAAGTTCGACGTATACTTCATAACAGACTCAAACTTTGGGTGGACACATGAACAGTTAGCTGAGATGGCACTAAAAGCTGGCATAAGGGTTATCCAGTTTAGAGAGAAGAAGATGAGTACAAGACAAATGTTTGAGATTGCAAAAAGGCTAAGAAAGCTCACTGAAGATTACGATGCTATCTTGATCATCAACGATAGAGTTGACCTAGCTTTAGCCGTTGGAGCTGACGGTGTTCATATCGGGCAGGATGATCTACCAGCTGAAGTAGTCAGAGAGATCTTCGATGGCATAGTAGGCGTTTCAGCTCATACTGTTGAGGAAGCAAAGAGAGCTGAAAAGTATGCGGACTATTTAGGCGTTGGCCCAGTCTTTGCAACTAAAACGAAGAAGGATGCAAAAAATCCGATCGGAATCGAAGGGCTAAGAAAAATCGTCCAGGCAGTATTGATTCCAGTTGTAGCCATAGGTTCGATAAATCGAAACAACGTCTTAGATGTACTTAAGACTGGTGTAGCTGGAGTTGCTGTGATATCTGCGATAGCTGGAGCTAGGAATCCGGAAGAGGAAGCCAAAAAATTGCTTGAAATTGTTAGAAACTATTTCTCCTCCTCTGATTCAAGCTCAGCTTCCTCGTAAATCCCAATTAAAGCTATCAGTGTCGCTGGAATTGCCTGCTCAGTTGCAAACGTTATGTACGGTGCCAAGTCGATCACATAATCAGCAAGCCTGAATACTCCTTTCGGTATCCCTTGTCTACTTCCTATAAATACTACAACCTCCTTGGCATACTTCAAATCCCTCTTTAGCTGATCTTTAACGTCGACAATCTGCTTGCCTGTTGGATCAGTCACGATCAGCACGTAGTTCTTTCTTCGCTTGTCTCTTGCAGTCTGATAGAGATCTTGAACGTAAACTGGTACCTCCCTGACCTCCCTTGCATATGCCTTCTTCTGAATCTCCAAACGAGTCCACCTTCCCTTTCTAACCCCTTTGAGAAAAGCCTCAAGCTCAAACGCATCTACGTAGCCAAAAGGTGCTATAATTAGTTCCTTGACTTCAAATGACTGTGCTGCCCTACCGATCCTTTCTCCCATCTCCTTCGCTGCACTAATGTCCTCCAGATAAGGCATCTGTACGATTGAGATTTTTTCTAAGAGTTTTCTAGCATCGACCTTTTCTGGAGTGTACTTCTTTCTCTCCTCACTACCATCTATCACACCGATGTAAGCTGTATCACCTATTATTTCGACATAGATGGCCTTTTCTGGGAAGTCTAGGTCTACATCGGCATTTGTAAGCTCTTTAATCTTTGCTCCAAGCTTTACGTTTACATCCGTGCTAGTGAAGTTATGCTTCTTTCCTCTTCTCTTCGTTCTGATTGCAAACGTCTTAAACTCTCCAGCTATTTTAACGATCTTCTCTGCATGTGAGGCTATCTCATCTGGATCAGCTTTGCATACGATTGAGATGGGTATGATCTTCTCTATCTCTGGAATGTCCCTAATCTTTTCGATCTCATCGGAATGAACTATGATAAGACCGAGGTAGCCTGAAGGTCTGATTTCAAGCTTTACATCTCCCAACTTTTCTCTTATATGATCAGCGGCAATGTACTCTAGTTCTCGTGGTGTTTTTACGAGTAACATCGTATAGATTTACAGGCAACTTTTAAAATTGTTTTTGATTAGACGTTAAGCATCTTCTCGATTACTTCCAAGACCTTGGGAATGGATAGGTGTGTATATTCAGCAATCTTCCGAACGTTACATCTAGTTGGGAGCATATCGAGGTCTTTCATGGCTTGAATTACGGCTTCTTCAGGCG
>CAZBFC010000165.1:0-26609 GCA_964491095.1 uncultured archaeon
TAGTTTCATGAAGTAGCGTATAGCTGTGGGTGCGGTGTAGAATACTGTGACGCCGTATCTTTCGATTATGCTCCACCATCTATCGGGTTGAGGGTAATCTGGGGCTCCTTCGTATATTAGCACGGTAGCTCCGTTGCTAAGTGGGCCATAGACAACATAGCTATGCCCGGTTATCCATCCAATATCTGCAGTGCACCAGTATATGTCCTCATCCTTTATGTCAAACACCCACTTCGTAGTTATGTGCGTCCCTACATTATACCCCCCATGTACATGCAACACTCCCTTTGGCTTCCCCGTCGTGCCAGATGTATATAGAATGAACAGTGGATCTTCGGAGTCCATCACTTCAGGCTCGCACTTCCATGAAACTCCATACTGGATGTCGTGCCACCAGAGGTCTCTGTCTTCCTGCATATTCACATCTAAGCCGAGTCTGTTGTAAACAACCACGTACTTAACGCTCGGAGCATCCTCCAAAGCCTCATCTACGATCTTTTTGGTTTCGACGATCTTACCCCTTCTGTAGAATCCATCCATCGTGATTACGACCTTAGCCTGAGCATCGTTGATTCTGTCTCTCAAAGCCGTAGCCGAGAAACCTCCGAATACTACACTGTGAATTGCTCCAATTCTGGCGCATGCGAGCATGGCTACGACCAATTCAGGAACCATTCCCATGTAGATCGTCACTCTGTCCCCTTTCTTAACTCCCAAGCTCTTCAATGCGTTTGCAAATCTGCAAACCCTTCTGTATAGTTCATAGTATGTCAGAACTCTTCTCTCATTTTCTGGCTCTCCCTGCCATATTATTGCGGCTTTGTTTTTCCTCCACGTCTTAACGTGCCTGTCGAGGCAGTTGTACGTGATGTTTATCTTGCCACCGACAAACCACTTGTAGAACGGAGCGTTGCTATCATCTAAAACCTTCTTGTAAGGTTCAAACCACTCGATTTCTGTTCTTGCAATCTCATCCCAAAATGCGATCCAATCCTTTTCAGCTTTTTCGTAAATGGATTCATCCTTAACCCAAGCCTTCTCCTTAAACTCATCCGGTGCCTCATATACCTCCTCAACTTTCATTAAAGATTCGATAGTTTTGGTCATTCAAACACCCCCGTCTGGGCTTTTATCCAGATCGACACTATTTAAATATTTCCTCGACATTCGTCTATTTCTTCAGTCTAAATTATTACCTTTTCCTAACCACGATGAATGTTCAATTTTAATATTTACGAATTTTACCGTGTTATGCTATAGACAGTCACATAAGAATTTAAAAATATAAAATTTATCAATCTTTTTTCTTCCAGCTTTCCTTGATCTCCTTCTTGGTCGGTATCTTAGCCCTAAATGGACAATCCTTGGGGCGAGCTTCATTCTCTGGACATAAACCTAAGTTGTATCCCCTACAACCGATATCCTTGAATATCTCGGGATATATCTTAACCACTATGTCGTAGATCTTCTGTGCGAGTTCTCTCATCTCCGGAGCGGCTCTCTTGCAGAGCCTTAGGCCTAAGAAGTTAATCAGGCTCCTTGCGTTTATAGTCCATATGTAATGCGTATGTGTGGCCATCGGCAAAACGTATCTTGCAACCTCTAAAGCCTCAGATTTGCTGTAACCCTTTTCTAGCATTTTCTCATATATCTTGATGTAATTTTGTCTAGCGGATTCCATTGCCTCCTTAAAAATCTTAACGAGTTCTTCATCGTCTCTAATCGGCGGGGGAATCACGTAACCGAAGTCCTTTTCGATATTGTACCTTGTAGATCTTGCCGTATGGCTTGCTATCCTGTGCTCCAAAAGCTCTCTGCTCAATGCTATGCTTATTTCGGATATGTCGAACGTGAAGTATATGTGTTCTATTGCACTCGTATAGTCGTTTTCGACGACCATCCTAACGATCTCCTCATCGCTCAAGCCCTCTGGAATTCCACTAACCCTGCAGCCCTCAGCCACAAGCTTTACTCCATCGGGTGTATACCTCAAAAGCTTAACCTTAACCATTCAAACCTCCTCCTCTCCCTCGCATCTCACTATAACTTTCGGAACGAACTTCTTTGCTACCTTTCCAAGCTTGATTAAATAATCCTTCGGATATGGCTCAACATGCTTGAATTTTTCATCCAAAACATTTTCGTTTCTAAACTGCTGTAGAACGTATCTTTTTACACCAAAATCGGCTAAGATTTTGGCGATTTCAAATATCTCAGCCTCATCGACAATCGTAGGAACGACGGTCGTTCGAATTTCAAATTCTATGCCGGATTCTGCCAGGATCTTTAGGCTCTCCAAAACCTTCTCAGTCGAATCTTTTTTACCAGTAAGCTCTGGATATCTATTTGGAATCGTTTTAAAGTCCATCGCTACGTAATCAATCAGTGATAGTAGCTTGGATAGTTTATCTGGATAATATCCATTTGTATCGATCTTCACGGCCAATCCAAGATCCTTTAGCCTTGCTATCAATTCTTTAAGCTCGTCTAAATTCTGCATCAGGGGTTCTCCACCGGTGAAACAAACACCATCGATTAAGAAATTCCTTCTTATCTCTGCAACTATCTCATCAACTCCAACTCGTCTTCCACCCTTGAGCAGTTCGTGATTCTGGCAGTAAGGGCATCTAAATGGACAGCCAGCAAAGAAAACCACTGAACATAGTTTTCCAGGAAAATCGATTGTGGAAAGATCTAAAATACCTCCAAGCAGCATACATATCACTTCATTAGCTTTAGAATTTCCTCCTTAAGCTGCTCTTTTGTGGGAACCTCCCCCCTAAACAGAACCTCCTCACCAAAGGCGATGGACGGTGTTGATGCGACGTTGTATTGTAAGGCCGTGATGAGGTCTTTTTCTATGTCTATCTCCTCATATTCAAGCCCAAGTTCTTCCGCAACCTCTTTCGCTATAGCTTTGGCGTTGGGGCATTGTGGACAATCTTTCTTCGTGAATACTATGAGTTTCATGTTTTGTCTTTAGGTGGTGAGAATTAAAATATTGTTAATGATCGAGACTTTAGGAATCCTTAAAAATAAATCCCAATAGTGAAATATAGGAAAAATAAAAATTTGCAGAATTAAACTGTACAGTGATGATAGATGAATCTGAAGAAGGTGGTAGATTATTGATAGTAGGAAACGTTCTTGTAATAGTTCTGATGTTTTTGGTTGGAATTTACTATTATCTGATTTTACCTGAAACAGTTCCAATGCACTTCGGTTTCAGCGGGAGGCCTGATAGATACGGCAGCAAAAATGAGATCATGATCATACCGTTTCTCCTTTCTATAACTCAGCTTACGTTTTTGATAATGTTTAAATTTAGATTTAGGATGTGGAGATTCCTTAACGTTCCAATAGATTTAAGCAAGCTTGATGAAAGAAGAAGAGCTATAGCAGTAAACAGATATTTCGAACTTCTGTTGAGATTTTCGTTCGGACTTGGATTGTGTTTGCTTCTGCTTGAGGTAGGATCGTTTGAATGCATGAAGATCGGGAGGTTGACTTGGTGGTACTATGTCCTATTACTCCCAATTTTTCTCTTGATAATTCCATTTATGATATCCTATTCGAGGCTTAATGAAGAGTTAAAGCAAGAGCTTGGTCTGTAGAAGATACATTTATCAACAGGTTTGATACTGCTATGCATATGCTTAACAAGATGTTTAGGTTCATAGATCTTTATCCTGACCTCTCGACATTTTTCGTAATACTGTTATCAATTACTCAGATCCTTATAGGAAATTGATGTCAAAGTTTTGATTCTTTCGATATCTCTTATGCTACCTACCATGCTCATAACGTTACCAATGAACATTTTGATGAAGAAGACGTTTAAGATGAAAAGACCTAAGAGCTATTACGGGATTGTAAAAGGTAGTAGTATGTTTGAAGGATCCTTTCCATCTTTCCATTCCCAATTCTCCGCCGGAGAAGCGACAACGTTTATTCTTGGAATAGCCCTTTTTTCATCAGAAAGAATCCGTTTTGTTGCAACTTTGTTTGCAATCGTGATAGCTGGTGTTTTATCGGTCTTAATTGCAATATCACGTGTTGCCATCGGTATGCATCACATTGCAGATGCAATAGGAGGATTTTTGCTTGGTGTTCTAATCGGATTCTGTGTGGTTTACGGGATCGCTAAGCTTTGGGAAACAATTCCTATTCTATGGCATCTCTCAATTATCGCAACATTTGTGGCATTCGTTTTCATACTTTCAGATAGGCAGAGGAGGTTGAGAGCATGATCAAATACGATAGGCTTGCAAAATTCGTAACCGTTGCGGTGTGGGTCGGTGTAACTTTTATCTTCATTAGGAACATCTTTGCCTGTAGGTTTGACATTCTTAAGCTGTTATCCCTGAACATTCTTCTAGTCATCGTCCTCATTGTTCCCTATCTCTTCTCCTTAAGAGATGTGCGAGTAGCTGATGGTTGCATAGTCATCAAAAGGGTTCTTGGAAAAATAACGATCCCATTTGAAAATGTAGCAAAGGTGAATTTACTTCCCAGCATTGGCCTATTTAGAGTTAGACTGCTTGGCTCCTTTGGTCTTTACGGTTATTTCGGTTACTTTTACATACCAAAACTCGGATTGGTTAGAATGTACGCTACAAGGCTACATGATCTTGTCCTGATAGAGTGCAAAGATGGAAGGAAGTTTATAGTTAGCCCAAAGGATTCCTATAAATTTGTAGAAGAGTTTTTTTTATGAAAAATTAAAAATCAGCCCAAGTTAACCCTCTTTCTATCGAACAGCTCTTTTACCTTTCCATCGTTCCAACCGCTGACCCTCTGGTAATAGCCGGTCACCCTTGAGTACCATTCGATGTCCTTGCTTCCGCAGAACGGGCAATTCTTCTTTATTCCCCCACTCAACCTCTTGCAGCTCCTACAGAAGGTCATGTCCTTCGTATAAGCCCAGTAGCCAATGAGAGTCTTTGTTGCGATCTTCTTGGTAAGCTCCCAGAGCAGTTCTGGATTTGGAGAGCTTTCTCCAATCCAGACGTGGGCCATCATTCCTCCATTGCAAAGTGGATGGAACGCTCCCTCGATCTTCAACCTCTCAAATAACGGGATATCTGCACTTACCCTCACATGTGAGCTGTTGGTGTAGTAGACGGCTCCGGTCTTGACATCTCCCTGCACGACCGCCTTTCCGTTGAACTCCTTTAAATCGAGTAAGGCCAATCTATGTGCGGCAGATTCAGCTGGTGTTTGAGTTATGACCCATCTCTGTCCAGTTTCAAGGCTCCATTCTATCGCTATGTCGAGCATGAACTTTATAACCTCCAATCCGAACCTCCAGGCATCTTTGCTCTCATGCAGCTCCTCTCCGGTATGAGCCTTGAGCATCTCATTCAGCCCGACAAAACCTATCGATCTGACAACCTTATCGACCCTGTAATACGGCTCTCCGTTTACGTCCTGCGTTAAGAACGGCAGAGAACCTTGCTTCATTCTCTTAATAATTATCTCCCTTTTGATCTCTATTACCTCTCTAGCGAGCTTCATCCTCTCTTCCAATATCTCAAACAACTTCTCGTCGTTGCCGTTAGCCTCGTAGGCAATCCTTGGAAGGTTTATCGTTACTACCTGCAGGCTGCCCGTTCTCATGCACCCATTCTTGAAATCTTCCCAGTCCTGGTTATCTGGAGAAAGGACAAGTCTACAGCACTGCGCAAACACGTTATCCGGCAGATAGCCGGCTAGCAGATTTAGGAAGTATGGAGTTCCGTATTTAGCCACAACCCTATGCACGAGGATCATGAAATCATCAAAGCCTTCCTTCTTGAAGCACTCTTTCCTAAGTTTGTAGTTCGGCTTGGGGAAGAAGAACGGCTTTCCAACGTAATCACCCTCCAAGTAGACTTCTGTCAAAGCCCTTGCAAACATTATTGCTTCCTCCTCGAAATCGCCGTACGTGATGGAATCCTTAACGACTCCACCCGGCAGAACTGCTGGCAGATCTTGACAGATCTTTGGAACTCCGTATTCGATATCTATGTCGCTGAAGACGGTCTGACCTCCTCTGGCCACGTACATCTGAGACATTTCGTAAACGAACATCTGGGCAAGTTGCTTTATTTCCTTGTAGGTCTTACCGGCCATATACGGTGCCAACCAAACGTTGAAGAAGTCCAAACCCTGTCCACCGGCGAAGTTGGTTTGCGCAGCTGCCAAAGCCTTTGCAGCGTGCAGTATGGCAACTTCAGCGTTCTTAGCTGGACCAGCAACGGCGGTATTTTCTCCTGTCCCGTCAACCTTCAAACCGTTCTTCAGGAACCATCTTAAATCGTGCTGGAAGCAGTAAGGTCTTGTGACAAAATACTCAAGATCGTGGATGTGAATCTCACCGCGCATGTGCGCATCGGCCAAATGCAATGGTAAGGCTTTAAGTAGGGCGTATTCCTTCATCACCCAATCTGCTACGAGCTTGTGGATAGTTTCAGGGTTGTGCTGCAAGTTGGCGTTTTCTCTAATACCCTTCTCGATTATCTGAGTTGCATCGTAAACGGGCAATCCTAACCTCGTGTAGTCTCTTCTTGCATCCTCAAGTCTTCTTTCAAGCAGTTTCACGTTAACTATCTCTCTGATGAGGGGTGCTGAGATGAACTTGAGTTTGAGCTTTTTAATCGTTTCCTCAACCTCTAAGGCGATCTCTTCAGCGACCTCCCTAGGAATACTGGTCTCTTTAATCAGCGATTTAACGATCTTACTTCTATCAAAACTCTCAATTGTATTTCGGGAAGTCCTAACAGTCAGAAATTCCTTGTTATGATCAAATTCTGCATCACTAAAGTCAGTATTAGCCATAATCAGAGATACAGCATTGGAAGTTTTAAAATTTATCCTCAAATTATACATTTGTCACAGATGAAATAAAGCTTAGAATCGATATTATATAAATTGATTATATTAATAATGTTTTTAACCCTTTGTGAAAAATATGACGTTGGGTGATGAAACATCTCTCACCAGAGCCGGGATGAGGATCCCCCGATAGTCTGAAAAATGATGATTTAGGGGCTGTCCGACTGGCTGTGAAGAAGGGCATACGGTACTGACCAAAACGCTTAATACTTCATCAAAATCACTTGATAACATGTCAAATTTTTTGGACAAAATATTGAGAGTTGATTACAGTCTTCCAAAATTCGAGTGTTTGGATGAGTACTGGCTGAACAAACCCTTTGCCAAGGCCGTAATAACCAAAGATGAGTACATAGTCGTTGAACCACCACTGAGCAGAAGAGAACTCGATCTGCTTGAAGGTATAAAGTTCGATCTTAGAAGGAGCTTCATTGTAAGGGATCCGTTTCAAATAGTTAACAAGGAAGATGTACTTTTTAGGGAGTTCGTTAAAAGAGTTAAGGGGTTCGATGTCAAAACTATTGGAAAATTGTGGTATTACCTTAGGAGGGATTCAATAGGTTACGGTAAGATAGATCCCATACTGAGAGATAGGAATGTGGAGGATATTTCTTGCAGTGGCTACGATCTTCCAGTTTACGTTTATCACAGGGCGTATGGAAGCCTTAAAACTAACATTAAATTTTCCAGGAATGAGTTGGACGATTTCGTCCTTAAACTCGCTCACAAGGCGAACGTCCAGCTTTCCTTGGAAAACCCTATCGCCGATTCAATGCTTCCGACTGGAGAAAGGATACAGCTCACTTACAAGAGCGTGGTGAGTACAAGGGGAAGTAGCTTTTCGATCAGAAGGAGCAAGGAGGAGCCTATAACTCCAGTAGATCTAATAGCTTGGAAAACAGCCACTCCAGAAATAATGGCATTTCTTTGGCTTTGTGTCGAGGCCAGAAAAAACGTACTAATAATTGGACAAACGGCAAGCGGCAAGACCACACTATTGAACGCTATTTCGATGTTCATACCTAAAAACTCCAAGATAGTTTCAATAGAGGATACCAGAGAGCTAAGGTTACCGCATGAGAATTGGATACCGTTTATTGCAAAGGATTTCGATGGTATGTTCGAGCTCTTGAAAGCTTCTCTGAGGCAGAGACCCGAATACATACTGCTCGGCGAGATAAGGGGTAGGGAGGCTCTGGTACTTTTTCAAGCGATGAGCACCGGACACGCATCTTACTCAACATTGCATGCCAGAGATGTGAAATCAGCTGTTAATAGGCTCGTTAATGACCCCATAAACGTTCCAAAACCTATGTTCGAGTCTCTGGACTACATAGTTGCATTGGAGATGAAATGGAGGGGAGGCAGAATAGATAGAAGGGTAAGGGGTGTTTATGAGATGCATGGGACCGATTATGAGCCAATGGATGAACCTGATCTGAGCGGGTTTGAAGTGTTCGAAGATCCAGAGAAGGAGTTTTCGGAAAGGATCGAGTTTCTTAGGAAGATGGTTAAAGAAAGACCGAATGCAATGGAATTCTTCAGGAGGATCAACGACTATGCTAAGAGAAGCTATAAGACTTGCTAGACTTAATATCGATGAAAGAGTTTTGTACATTGCTAGTTTAGTTTCAGCGGTAGCAACCTTTTCAATTCTCTATACGACTACAAAATCGTTATGTGTATCTCTCATATCGTCAGCTCTCGTCGCAGTTTTTGTAATTCTATACCCGTTCTTCGTTTTAAGGGGTAGAAGAGCATCGATTGAACTAATACTACCACATGCGATTGCATATATGCAATCTCTTTGCGGAGTGATGAATCTATACGAGATATTCAGGCAGATATTTAACGAGAAGGAGATATATAAGGAACTGTCGGAGGAATTCGGTTTAGTAGTGAGGGACGTTGAAATGCTTGGATACAGTCTCGTCGATGCTATGAGGAATCTGGCAAACAACACGCCATCCAAGTCCCTTAGGGAATTCCTTGAAGGATTGATAATGGCGTTCGAGAGCGGTAGCGATCTGAAGGGATACATAGCAAAGAGGATAGAACTGATAAGGGAAAGGGCGAAGAGGCAGATGGAGATGAACATGAGAACTTTGGAAATAGTTTCTGAGGTATTTGTTGTCTTATTCGTTGCCCTACCGATATTCCTTGCAATAGCTCTAACAACCATGAAGATTCTCGGAACAAACCTGTTTGGAATCGTTAGAATGTACATGTATGTGTTCATACCCATCTGTGGCGTTGCTGTTCTGTACCTCGTTGATCTGATGAACGTCAAGGAGGATCTTGGAGTCGTGAGGGCTCCTAGGGGAATAGTTAAGGCGGGAATGGAGAAGAAGCCTTCAATACTTGATATGATCAGGACAAATTACTATTATTCCTTCATATTCAGCTTACCTGCAATTCTGATCGTTCTGTTCATCGTTAAAAACATAAGCTTCAAATATCCAGAATCGTCGCTGATTCTCCTAATAATATCGGCTTTTCTTCCCATATCAATCGCGTTCGAGTACAGGGCGAAGTTTGTGAGGAGGATAGACAAGGAGATTCCAGAATTTCTGAGAAAAATTCTGAATCTTAAAGAGGTTGGGCTGACCCTCGGTAGTATAATTAGAATGATTAGGGAGTCTGAGATTGGAGTTATAAGCAGGGAGCTGAGAAGGGTGGAAATGTTCGTGGAGCTGGGATCAACGCTCGAAGAGGCTTTGGTTGAATTCGTTAATAGAGTTGGAGTTTCAAGCATTAGAAGAGCTATATCGATTTTAGTTAAAGCAAGTGAGGCTACTGAGAATCTGAGGGATGTACTTTTGACGGCGATAGACGATTTTGAGTATGGGTTGAAGATGAGGGATCTCAGGTTTGCGACCGGGTTTTCTTACGCCACGATAGTTTATCTATCCTTTTACATATTCCTTTACACCGCCTATACGCTATCGCATACTTTCATGTCAAAGCTGGGCGTAGGCGGCTCTAGTTTCGTTGAGCCGATGTATAGAACATCCATTATGGTTTCAATATTTTCCGGATTGCTTGCTGGGGAAATGGAGGGTGGGCACATACTTTACGGGCTTAAGCACGTATTCTTGTTCCTCCTATCATCGCTTGTTGTATTCGAGTTCCTTGTAGGGTGATAGCATGAGGGGGGTTTCTGAGGTTCTCGGAGAAATTTTACTTCTCGCCATAGTGGTATTGCTTGTGGCCGCTTTTTCCTCCGAACTTGGAACGCTGATTCCGAGCCTTAAAGAACATCCAGAAGCAAACTTCGTTTTAACATTAAAGGGAAATAACTACACAATCGTTCATACCTCTGGTGACCCCCTACCGCTTTGGGATACTAAGATAACAGTTTACAATGGATCTCTAATAAGATTGAATTCTACCAAGCTCGTAAACGATCTTAATGGGAACGGATATTGGGATTTTGGAGAATGGGCTAATTTAAGTAGGAGATACGGCAGAAGGTTGGTGATATCGATTGTCGTTGGTGATTATGTCGTCTGCAGGATACACACGTAGAGGTATTTCCTCCGTTCTCGGAGCCATGCTCGTTCTCGCTGTTGTATCGACACTGGTAGTTTCCATCATCGTTTACTATCTGCCAAATTTAAAAAAGTATGCAGAGTTTAAGCATGAGGACGAATTAATCGATCAGTTTTTGAGAATAGCTGATCTCTATCCTAACTGTGAAGTTTCCCTCAAACTGGGTGGAGGAGCAACAGCATTTAATCCCTTAAAGACCAGCGCAACTGTTGAAGTAAATGTCAGTGGAAATTTTACGGTCGAGATTTGGAACGGTAGCAAGCTCATCTTCAGGTGCTACGCCGTCGTACCCTGCCTGAATCTTTCAACATACAATACCAGAATTGAAAATATCAGGATTTCCTACTCCGAAGGTGGAATTCTGATGCAGCAGGGTAGATATGTAATTGTTCGTAAACCGCCGGATTTCGACAGGGTTTTGAGGATTGTAAGGGCTGGCAATAGCATTGAGATGACAGTTTACAACTACACATCCGGTTTTCAGGAGATAGCCGGAAACGGATTTGGATTTGTATCTGTGAGGGCAGTGAAATTGAAGAGTCTGAGCTTTAGAAATATAACTGAAGTAACGGTGACCGTGAACGATGAACTCTTCCAGAATTACTGGGAAACCTACCTTAAATCCTACGGATTCATTCAAAATTCTCCAGGAGTTTGGATCCTTAACTTGGCGGGAAATGCTACAGTTACAGTTTATAACGTTACGATTAGGCTTTATTAATATAATATTTTAGATAAAATAAAAAAATAAAAACAAACGGAAATAGCTGAAGCGCAACGCAATTAATCATTAACTATCATGATAATAATGTAAAATTTATTTGATTTGGAATCAAGAAAATTTTATATAGTTGTTGATGGACGATGATTGGGGGTGAGTTGATGGGCAAGGGAGTATCGCCAGTGATCGGAGTAATGCTTATGCTTGTAGTTGCAATACTGCTCGCCGCAGCGGTCAGTACTTACGTTGGTCAGATACAGATGAAGAAGCCAGCGCCCACGGCTGTATTTGAATGCAGGATTGTTAAGAACAGGACGATAACGATGAACGGATACACTTACAAGGTTACATATTTCGAGCTTAAGGAAGTCTCTGGAGACTCAATTCCAACGAAGGATCTCGAAATAATAACATACAATCCAGATGCCTATGGATCTCACAAAACGAGAATTGTATTGCCCAACAGCATGAATACGCATTATTACACAACTTGGGGGTACTGGCACAATGGAACGTGCCCCTACCTGAACAACTACGCATACGGTTATTGGTTCAGCAATCCCAAGACGTGGTTCGGAAACTACACGATAAAGCCCGGCATAACGATCACCGCAGATTGGTACATCGGAACCGACTACCAGGCCAAATGGAATGCAACGATAGGTGATTACAATGGATTCAACGTTAACAGATCCATAGATCCAAACGCTGGAAATGTTACCGGATTCTGCGCCTGCATAGCAGACGGCTGGAACGTTACTCCCGGTCATTACATAACTGTGAAAGTCGTGTACATACCGACACATACCGTAATCTGGGAGAAGGATGTTATGGTTGAGAGTGGTGAGTAGTTATGATGGGTAAGAAGGGAGTTTCTACTATTGTTGGCGTGATGCTGATGATTGTCGTGACAGTTCTGCTCGCTGCGGCGGTGAGCATGTACGCAAATTCCGTATCTGTAAAGGATCGAACTCCCTCAGCTGAATTCAGCGCATACGCTTCATACTCTTCGGGAAACATAAAACTCGACATGCTCAGCGGTGATACTATATATAAGTCGAACATAAAGATAAGGATATCGACGGATTATCCAGAGACTTCTGGATATGTTAACATGAGCAACGTTACGTTCATACACGGGAACAACAGCAACGCCGATATACTCATGCCCGGAGATGTCATGCTGATAAAGTTCGTTAAAGGTCGCTATGGAGCGGAATTCACAGGTCAAAACATCAGACTCTCGATTCCAGTCGGGTACAAGTTCAGGGTAACCATAATAGACAAGGACACCGGTCAGCCGATATGGTCTTCTGTCCTCGTAATGAATCCCTAATTTTTCATATTTTTTTGAAATTTTACGGTGATGTCGCGGCAATGTTGATGGATTACGACAGTCTAAGTAATCTTCCGAGCATTTCGGGGGTTCTGATGGTTTTCCTGATGAATTAGAGGATAATGTTTCCTGAAGATACGATCGTTCTACGTGGTTCTCAGACTATTTTTAATAGTCCGTGTAAAATATTGCGTTACGTTTTAATTAATCGTTTAATGTTAACGGAGCGATCACATGCTGCATAAGCTTGCGAGAATCAACTTCCAAATTCATTTTTCCTACAAAATTTTTCATTCCTCTTTTTTGAGAAATTTCTAATCCTATTGCAGTCTTAGGAGAAAGTTTAAAGATCTTGCTAGCCTTATCCTTACAAAAAGTCGCTAAGAAGGTTAGCTCTTCGGAGGGGGGATGAATTAGGCCTTATAAATTCTCGCTCCGATTTATCTAACGTCGGGGCGGGAAGGGTCAACCGAGCAGGGGGAACCTTGGAGGGGTAGAGATAAAACGGGGTGCTGCTGGTGCATATCCGATGAGGCTGAGGATATGCTCAAACTTCAGTGCGGGGAGGAGGTCAACAATTTGGTAGTGCCGTAATACTGTTGATGACATATTTAAGCTGTACACGATGTAGCGCCATCACCACCAATTTTTACTTTTCGAGTCCTGATGATTTATCTACATATGTACCTACATATGAACATACAAATAAAAGTAATATTTTATTAAAGAAGAATCTTTTAGAATGAGGTTCGTACTTGCATCGTATGTAGCGGTCTTGGCTCTTTCCGCAATCGATGCGATAACGACCATGCTCGCTGTAGGAAACGATATAGGTTACGAGGTTAACCCATTCGTGAAGATTTTACTTCTAAACAATAATTTCCTGATTCTTAAGATTGCTATTACAGGAATAGCTTTTGCCGTTGCAACTAAGATCCTCGATAAAAATCTAAGGGTTCTTAAAGCATGTTACCTCTCCGTAATCACCTTCTACTCTCTGATAATCATCAACAATCTGGGTGTGATTACTTGTTCTTTCGATCTTAATTTGGATATGGGCAAGATGGTTGCAATAGTTGCAGTCTTGTTCCTACTTTACTTCAAAGCGATTCAAGATTCTCAACGACAGCCCTAGCGAATTCTCTCGTTCCAACTAAGGTGCCCCCCACGTGTCTGTGAATATCGTAGGTTACTATCTTACTCTTTATCGTCATCTCAACAGCCTTCTTTATCAACTCTGCCCCTTCCTTCCAGCCCAAGAACTCGAACATCAAAGCTCCTGTTAGAATCATGGCTGTAGGATTTACCTTGTTCTGACCAGCATACTTCGGGGCTGAGCCGTGAACGGGTTCAAATACACCCATATCTTCTCTTATGTTCGAGCCGGGTGCTACGCCTAGGCCACCTACAAGTCCAGCAGCCATATCGCTTAAGTAGTCTCCGTTTAGGTTGGGGGTGACGATCACATCGTATTCTTCAGTCCTCGTCAGCAGCTGCTGGAACATGTTGTCCGCAATCCTGTCCTTGATTACTATCTTACCTTCTGGAACCTCTCCACCGTAGTTGTTCCAAAGTTCCTCTTCAGTGATGACACGATCGCCGAACTCCTCCTTAGCTACCTCATAGCCCCATTCTCTAAATGCACCTTCGGTGTACTTCATGATGTTACCCTTATGGACTAGGGTCACACTCTTCCTTCCATTCTCAAGTGCGTACTTAATTGCAAGTCTTACGATCCTCTTCGTAGCGAACTCACTTATCGGCTTTAATCCTATGCCCGAATCTTTTCTGACCTTTATTCCAAATTCTCTCTCAAGGAACTCTATCACCTTTAGAGCTTCTGGGCTACCTTTCTGCCATTCTATTCCGGCGTAAACATCCTCAGTGGTTTCTCTGAAAATCACGAGGTTGACCTTTTCGGGATTCTTCAGCGGGCTGGGGACTCCTTGAATGTAGTAGACTGGCCTAACGCATGCATACAGATCCAGAACCTGCCTGATCGTAACGTTCAAACTTCTGTAACCTCCGCCAACTGGAGTGGTGAGCGGTCCCTTCAAAGCTACCCTAAACTCTCTGATCGCATTGAGCGTATCTTCTGGCAGATAAGTTCCGTAGAGCTTGTACGCATCCTCACCAGCGTAAACCTTAAACCAGACGATTTCCTTGCCGATCTTCTCAGCAGCAGCATCAAGCACCATTAAAGCCGCCGGTACAACATCTTTGCCAATTCCATCGCCCTCTATGTACGGAATAATCGGATTATCGGGAACTATCAACTTTCCGTCTTCGTACCTTACCTTCTCTCCTTCTTCCGGTGGCTTAACCTTCTGATACATGGATTATTTGCTTCGAAAATCGTTTTAAAATCTTTTTTGAATTATACATAAAATTAAAATACGCAAAACAAATTCAGATTATGGTTAACAAAATTGGATTGGCAATTGTGCTACTTTTTATCTTGCTTGTTGAACCTGCTAAAGCCGATGTGATACTCCCAGGGCAGAGTATAAGTGATTACATGCAAGCTAAGCTTCTAGGGGGACTACTTATAATGTTGATACTGTTGGCAATCACGATCTGCATAGAATCGGCTGTCGCTTTTATATACTCCCTTGTGAGAAAACTGAAAGTTGTTTGGACAATACTTTACGTTATTTTGGCAAATGTTTTATCGTATCCAGTTTCTTTTCTTCTTCCATTTCCAATAATCGGCAAAGAACTTTTAGTAATTTTGATTGAATCTTTGATTTACCGTTTTGTGGCGAAATTGAATTGGAAAGACTCGATCTCTCTCAGCGTAATAGCAAATGTGATCAGTGCTGGATTTTTTCTCATACAATTCCCAATTTATGCACTATCGTTAGCAGTATCAGTGCAACTATGCATGCTCCCTCCCTAACGGCGACGTTTATCATCGTAAGCTTAACTCCCAGCTTAGTTCCAAAGAACGAGACATTTATGGCTAAAGATCTCCTTAGGCATTCTACGATTCCATGAAACATCGATGCGATGAATATTGACACCAAAACAGAGAAATAGTCTATAGCCCCCCTCGCAAGCAGAGAACCAGCTACACCTATCCCAGCGATCATGCTAGATGTTCCGGCTGCTATTATGATCAATCCGGATGAAGGTAACCCAAATATATCCAAAACGGGTTTACATACGCTGTTAAGCACATTTAAAAATCCCAAATCGAGTATGAGCATAACAATAAATACTGAAGGTATAAAAATTGCCAAAGTCCTGAAGAACAGCTTTATCGATCTGATTACACTTTCCTTAATTGTTACATCCTCAAAATGGTCGTCATCGATTGTGCATCCATCCCCAACAAGCCTACGTCCGAAAAGCACTCCGACCAATATCACTCCAAGCCTTGAAAAAATCTCGAGCAACGTGTATATCAAGCCCAAAATGAAACCCAGAGCTGAAAATGCAATTGGAGCCAAAAACATCAATATTATTCGGATATTTCTTGGAATCAAGGAAATCAAAAAGATTACAGTTACTTCATCTCTATTAAGCACATTTCTTCTGTATAAATCGGACAGCATAGAAAGTCCTGCGATTGGATGAGCAAAGAAGGCAAGGATAACACTACCGCACCTCAAATTTGCAAAAGAAGTTAACTTGTCAATTGGTTCGATAAATCTCCTAACCTGTGGCAATGAGAAGAAAACGTTCGAAGCTAAGAGGCCTATGAACATTACAGGAACTACCATTTTTAGCAAGTTTAGAGTTTCAAGGGTTACTTTGATTAAATCCATCCGAACAATCTAATGACAAATAACTATTTATAATAGGCGTTTACTATCTATTGTTCGAAAAACAGAGACGGAGGCGAAAACAATGAAGGCGCCAGCGGATACAACGAAATACCTCATTCATGCTGAGATAGTGGCCGATGGAGTGGTTGAGAAGCCAGATGTCGTTGGAGCCATATTCGGGCAGACTGAGGGTTTGTTGGGTGATGATCTAGATCTGAGGGAGTTGCAGAAGACTGGGAGGATTGGTAGGATAGAGGTTAAAATAGAGAGTAGAGGTGGAAAGAGTTACGGAGAGATTAAGGTACCATCGAGCTTGGACAAGATAGAGACCGCCATACTGGCCGCAGCGCTCGAAACGATCGAGAGGGTTGGCCCATGCTCGGCTAGGATAAAGGTTACGAAAATTGAGGATGTTAGGGCAAGTAAGAGGAAAAAAATAATAGAGAGGGCCAAGGAGATTTTGAGAGAACTCTTCGAAGAGCCAGAAATCGAATCGGAGAAGATCGTTGAATTGGTCAGACAGGCGGTGAGGGCTGAGGAGATCATAGAGTACGGAGAGGATAAGCTACCAGCAGGGCCAGCTATAGACGAGTCAGATGCGATAATAATCGTTGAAGGTAGGGCGGATGTCCTTAACCTTCTCAGGCACGGAATCAAGAACGTCATTGCTGTGGAAGGAACGAACATTCCAAAGACGATAATAGAGCTCTGTAAGAAGAAGACTGTCACGGCGTTCTTAGATGGAGACAGAGGTGGAGATCTAATACTCAAGGAACTTCTGCAGGTCGCTGATATAGATTACGTTGCAAGGGCACCTGAGGGTAAGGGGGTTGAGGATCTAACGCAAAAGGAAATAATCAAAGCTCTGAGGAACAAGATTCCAGTGGAGCAACTGCACTTCGTTAAGGCTAAGAAGGAGGAAAAGCCTAAGGAGAAGGTGGAGAAAACTGATCTCATTACGGCTTTAAAGAAGCACAAGGAGGAAGTAGAGGGAAAGCTGATTGCCAGACTACTTGACAAGAACCTTGAGGTTATCAAGGAGGTTCCAGTGAGGGATCTGGTTAGGGTTTTAAAGACCGACAATACCAAAACTTCAAGCATAGTCTTCGATGGGGTCATAACTCAGAGGCTCATCGACTTGGCAGCAAAGAAGGAGATCAACTATCTGGTAGGAGTTAGGTTGGGTAACGTCGTTAAGATACCCACAAATGTTAAGATTATTACTTTTGACAAACTTTAATTTTTTATTTTTTGTAAACATTCAGAGGTACCGTTATCCTCTTTTTCATTAGTCTCCCCCACTCAACTTCTAAAACTATTCTGTTTGATGCATGGGTTATGTCAGAGAGTATATATGGTGGACCACTCAGTCCAAAGGTCTTAACTATTCCCTTCCCATCAAGCTCACCAAAAACTATGACTCCACGTTCAACGGCTGAAGGTTTCCATGAAAATTCTCCTACTTCGGCGGAAAGCAATTTTTCCGGAATTTTAATTTGCATATAAGTATTTATTCTGCAAATTTTTACATCGACAGTTCTATCGCTGTGGATCGATCCCCTAAGAACTTCTCCACCTTCAAGCCTTAGCTCAACTCCGCTCCTTATTACATGATCGTTATCTGGCTCAACCGATAACTTGAGACAGCATATCGGAGCGATGTGAATTTTGCCGTCAAGTCTAATGCATCTCACGTAACAGATTCCCTCTTTCTTCTTTGATAGAAAACCACCGTAAAACGGCTCAACCTTTACTTCGATCCGTCCGTTGCTAATATCGAACTCTTCTTCCTTTTCGAAGTAGTATATCTTGCCGAAAGCTGTGGCCGGTCTGTAAGGATGCTCGTAGAACTTGATACGCTCGCCTATGTATAGGATTCCAAGCTCGGCCTCTTTTGCGGTGGTATATGCCCTAAGCTTAGCAGATTTAGAGTCGTAGCTGACATCGATAACTTCGGGCTTTTTCTTTCTGAATAGTATCATAATCCTAAAAAATATTATCAGATATAAAAAGTCTTACTTTTTTTGGATGAGATGGAAGTCGGTGTTGCATAACGTTGATCGAGGATTATATAGCACATCCATACCTATCACGATCGATGCCCAAGTTCGTGATTCAGGAGCACTTCGCCGAGAGGGCTGGACATCATTACGATCTGAGGCTTGAGATGGACGGAGTTGCCAAAAGTTGGGCTTTAAGATACATCCCTCAGAAAAGGGGAGAGAAGAGGTTGGCAATTCAGACAGAAGATCATACGATTGAGTATATGGATTTTGAGGGAATAATTCCATTTGGTTATGGAAAAGGTAGAGTTCTGATATGGGATAAGGGTGAATACGAGCTTTTGGAAAGGGAAGAGGAAAAGATCAAGTTCAGGCTTAAGGGTGAGAAGATTAGAGGAGATTTCGTTCTAATAAGGTTTCCGAAGGTCAAGAACGGTTGGCTTTTGATTAAGTTATAAAATGCGGGGGGCGGGATTTGAACCCGCGGACCCCTACGGGACGGGGTCTTAAGCCCCGCGCCTTTTCCTGGCTCGGCAACCCCCGCTTAAAGGAAGGTTGGTAGGATGTTAAATTAAGTTTTTTGGTTCTAGATATAATCACAGTCCCGCCCAGAATGCTGGCTTAGATCCATACTAAAATTAATCACCAAACGTTATGACTGGGGCGGTGGCGATTCTCCTCGCTCCAAGCTCTCTGAGCTTTGGCTTCAGAAACTTAACCATAGCTTTATCCAGAATTATGTGAATTGCCACACCACCCTTCGCCAGTTTTGATACGGTGGGATCGAACCCTTCCTTTGTCAAAAAGTCTATTATAGGTTGGATGTCCTCCTCGTTTGGCACGTTGAAGAACAGACTCACCAAGTTCTTGGACTCAAGTACCTCCTTCATATCGGTCACAAGGTTCTCCATGATCTTTCTCTTCTCAGGATTCTCAAACGATCTCTTGTTTGCGATGAAAACCGAATATACAGGATCTTTAACCACATCTATAATTCTGCAGCCGTTTTCTCTCAAAGTCGTACCGGTTTCTGTGACTTCAAGTATCAGATCAGCTTCGGGCTCTGGAGGTAAAAGTGAAGCTTCGGTCTTTCCGATCGGATCGAATACGATTGCATTCAAGCCAACCTTTTTGGCATACTCTCTTGCAAGCTCTGGGAATTCGGATGCAAACAAAACAGGCCTATCACCAACAACCTCTTTAAAATCTTCGATGGTTTTGACGTTGGGATACATCTTCTCCGAAACAGCTACCACGAGCTTCGTTGGTCGAAATGGGAGTTTATCCATAACTACAACATTGCTTAAATCGTATCTGAGCTTTGCATTTTCAAGTATATCCTCGCCGGTAAATCCTCCATCCCCTTTCCCCATCGAAACGTAGAACGGCATTATCTGCGGGCGAACCTGCTTGAAGATTATGTTCGGATGATCGACATCGATCAGATATCCCCTCTCACTCTTTGCAAGCTTGTAGCCCGCTTCAACCAGAGCATTCCAGACAGGTTTCTCTAGGTGCCCGTCGGGGAAGTAAATCTTGACTTTCATAAAACACCTCCTAATACGAGTACTTAAGTCTGAGCCTACTCTTTACATCGTTGATGGCTTTAATTAAGTCTTCTTGCGTAATCTCTCTTCTTCCCTCAAGTAGAGCCTTAAGAACAGCCTCCCTAACTACCAATTTGATCTCCGCTCCGGTGAAACCATCCGTATGTGATACGAGTTCGTCGATGTTGAAGTTGCCCGGTACCTTCGCCAACGCCAATTCAAATATCCTCTTTCTGAGCTTCTCCGAAGGCTCTGGGAATTCTACAATCTTGTCGAATCTACGCCATACGGCCGGATCCAACAGACTTGGATGGTTGGTGGCGGCGATTAGAATCACTCCATCTTCCACGAGGTTTATCTCATCTATAGATTTCAGCAACGTATTCACAGCCCTCTTTACAGCCGCATGCTCATCGCTTGTCCTCGTTTTGGCAACGTAGTCGAACTCATCGATAAACAGTATGCATGGACTTAACATCTTTGCAATCTCAAACACCTTCTCGATGTTCTTTGAAGTTTCACCCAAGTACTGGGAGGTTATCATCGATAGCTTAACCTCTACAAGCGGCAATCCAAGCTTCTTACTCAGTGCCCTTGCAGTGGTGGTCTTTCCAGTTCCTGGAGGACCTATGAATAGAAGTTTTCCGATGTCCGTTACTCCGATCCTCTTAAGGAACTCCCTTTCTTCCAGTGCAATCTCAATTTTTCGGATCTCTTCAACCTGATCATCACTCAAAGCGACATCGCCGAGATCTACCCTTATATCTTCTGGCGAGTACACCCTCACCAATCCGAGCATCTCTGCAGTCTCTGGATTCTTCTCAAGCTCTGCAAGAACACTTCTGAGCCATTCCCTATCACTGTATTTGGGCTTGTTCAACTTCTTGGCTTCCTCATAAGAAACGCTTAAAGAATCGTAATTCTGATAGTAAAATGCCAGAACAGGATTTTTCTTTATCAGATCCAAGGCTCGTTGTGCAAACCACTTGGTTGCTATTTCGAACGATGTGAGCTTGATCTGCTTTGTGAATGTATTGTAATCCACAAAGGGTATGCTTCTAATTATATTTTCGACCCTCTTGCCAACGTACTTCGTGGCGATGTCGTACTTAACGATTATCGGTCTATTTATTCCACCTTTATTATATAAAAGTTTCCTAATTTCTTGTGGTATGTCATCCTCAGTCAGCTCGATAAATCTGTTGTATATCTCCGCTGTTAACAGTAGTTCTACAAGCTTTAGCTCTTCCATGTAACCAAACCAATCTGAGACTCTCCTTTTAAATCTTTTGCTAAATTTTAGGTTGGGGATACTATGTATGCTTCAGCATCATCTTCGAGTTCGATCTCGTAATCTTTGGTTATGGCTGGGATTAATGTTGATCTGCCTCTTTCAACTTCCACAATGTCTGAAGAACTCTTCAGCTTGACCCTACCATTTACGCAGAGAAGTATCTGGAAGGTATCCTTTGAGATCTTTGTGTTGGATACAACTTGATCCACCTTGAAGAACGGAGTATCTATATATCTTGTAAGACCGTTCAAACGTTTTGGCTTCTGTCTCAACTCTTCAACGTCGGTTCTCTTAAAATTCAAAACTTTAAGGGCCTTGTCTAAATGTAGTTCCCTTCCCCTTCCGTAATCGTAAATTCGGTATGTGATGTTCGAATTCGTTGAAACCTCCAAAACTCTAACACCTTTACCCAAAGCATGGATGGTCCCGGCCGGGATGTAAAACGCATCACCCTTATCAACTTTAACGACATTTAGATATTCTAATATATTCTCACCCCTCTCAATAGCCTTCAAAAACTCCTCAGGCTTGATGTCTTCCTTGAACCCCAAGTATATCTTTGCATCCTCTTCTGCATCCAAGACTATCCAAGCTTCAGGTTTTCCGTGATCTTTTTCACCAAGCGCCTTAGCCTGATCCTCGGATGGGTGAACTTGAACACTCAAATTCTCGTTTGCATCTATGATCTTAACAAGAATTGGAAACTCTTCAAGATCACCCAAAATTTCTCTCCTAAACCTTTTGATCAGATCATCAAATCTGATTTTACCGTTTATGGCAATCAGAGACGGTTTAGAAGGATGGGCGGAAAACTCCCAGGATTCTCCAATCTTATCTGCTTTAATCCCCTTAAGTTTTGCTATGAAACTACCACCCCAAGGCTTTTCAACCAAATTCTCCTCAGCTTGAAATATGAACTTCGGTAGCATAATTGTATGTTGTACATCGGATTATTTAAACCTTTGATCAAAAACATTATAATTTATAGAAATTTATAATAAAAATATTAATAAAATTACTCACCAACCTCTTTCCTAAGTTCTTCAATCGTCCTCTCAAGCTCGTCAAGCTCTACAAGTTTAAACTCCTTCTCATTGACTCCGGCAAGTTTCCAGAATAATCTTGCGATGATCGGCATGAGCTTTCCAGCATAACCCGGAGCGTGAGGTAGGAGCATGGCCGCAAGATCGCCAAGTTTCTCCAACTGCTCCTTTGTAAGGGTATCAACCTTTTCGCTTGCAGAACCGAGCAAAGTGATACCGGCACCCAAAACTTTTTCCCTCTTTGCGTAATACTTCGCAGCTTCACTCGTAATTCTGTGAACACCCATATACAACACCTCCAATAGAGATTTTGTCTCTTCTCATATTTAATATTTTCGTCATTTATAAAATTTTGATCAAAATATAGGTTTAGTTAAAACATCTTTAGGAGTTGACAGATTGAGTTAAAAAATTTTTTAACCAAATTTATAAAGATTTACTTTGAGAATTGAATATTGTTAGAATTTGAGCAATCGTTAATAAAAATTCTATAAAATTAATAAAAAAGTTAGATGTCCATATACTTCATGTATTCCCACGGAGTGATGTACAGGCAGTACTGGTTCCACTCGTCGATCTTTATGCTCATGAAGGCATCGAATATGTGTGATCCAAGAACCTTCTGTAATACCTCATCGCTAGCCAAGTGATCCAATGCATCTCTGAGCGTTGTTGGCAACTCACCAACACCGTACTCCTTCTTTTCTTGCGGTGATAGCTCGTAGACGTCCTTCATCAGTGGGTCTCCAGGATCGATCTTCTTCTTGATACCATCCAAACCAGCAGCGAGCATCGCTGGGATGGCCAAGTACGGGTTGCAGCTTGGGTCTACACCTCTGTACTCAACTCTGATGGCTGAAGGCTTCTTGAAGTAGACTGGGACTCTGACCAACGCAGACCTGTTTCTTGGGCTCCAACAGATGTAAATCGGAGCCTCGAATCCTGGTACGAGTCTCTTGTAGCTGTTTACCGTTGGGCAGCACAAAGCCGTCAAGGCTTTGGCATGCTCAAGCAAACCACCGATGTAGTACCTTGCCGTCTGGCTCAAGCCGAACTCATCGTCTGGATCTGCAAAGAGGTTCTTGCCTTTGAACGGCTCACCCTCCCAGAGGCTCTGGTGTGTGTGCATACCGCTTGCGTTGTCCAAATAGAGTGGCTTTGGCATGAATGTAGCGATCCAACCTCTCATCGCTGCGACGTTCTTTGCAGCGAACTTGTAGATGTAGAATGCATCACCGACCTCAACTACCTGCTTCGGCTTGAAGTCCAACTCAACCTGTCCAGTAGCAACTTCGTGGTGGTGGTACTCAACGGTTACACCCATCTGCTCCAAGTAGTAAACGAGCTCATTTCTATATTCTACCGTAGTGTCCTCCGGTGGAGCCCTGAAATATCCTTCCTTAGGTCTGATTACGAAGTTGTTTCCAGCCCTAAGCTCTGGGCTCTCTGGCATCACCCTCGGTGGACCCCATGAGTCACCGGCACCTCCATTTGGTGATACCCAAAGATCCCATGCAAGCATCGTTGGATCGATGCTCTCAAATACGAAGAACTCTATTTCTGGACCGAAGATTGCCGACTTTCCTTCCTCCTTGAGTTGCTTCTCCATTCTTTCAGCCACATAACCTCTTGGGTCACATGTGGCCAGTTCTTCACCACCGGCTTCGTAGATGTTACCGAACATTATTGCGGACTTGTGAATCGGATCCTTTATCCATGGAATCACTCTCAAAGTCTTTGGATCGGGCATCCAGACCATGTCACTCTGTTCAATTGTCTTGAAACCTCTGATCGAAGATCCATCGAAACCTATTCCCTCAAATGCATCGCCCTCAAGGAACTCCCTTGCTGGAATCGAGAATATCATCAAATAACCTCTGACATCCGAAAAAGCACACAGAACTTGTCTAATATTGTTTTCCTCTAGAATCTTCTTTGCCTTCTCAATCTCTTCCATTCCACCACCCTCTTTAAAATTTTTCATAACGCTCATATATTCGCTATATAATTCTTTCGATGAATTGTAGAGGCTCTAAAGATCCTTTAAAAATATAAAAATTTTCTAAAGATCCTTTAGACAACGTTGAATGTTTCTGGTAAGTTATAAAAGTAAAATATTCAATTTTATTATAAAAAAATAATATTATATGTTCTATAAGATATATTCGAAAGGTTGAAATACACCAAAACTTGAGAATATCTTAAGCAAAAGAGCAAAAAATCAGTTTAATATGAAAATTGTTGCTCCGCCAACCGACCCGAGATCATGCTTATCACTCGGGCGTGAGAGGCGGAGCCATATGGTATTTAATCTGACCAATATTTAAGCATAACGGAGAGGTGAACGTATGGCAAAGAGGGATGTTGAGGAGGTTGTAAATGGTAACGTTGTGGATTTGGAAGATTTGCCGGGAGTTGGGCCAGCCATAGCGGAGAAGTTGAGGGAAGCTGGATTCACGACGATTGAAGCTATTGCGGTTGCTTCTCCTCAAGAATTGAGCGCTGTTGCTGAGATAGGAGAGGCTACTGCAGTTAAAATCATCACTGCAGCGAGAAAACTTGCAAACATGGGTGGATTTGAGAGTGGAGAGAAATTACTCGAAAGAAGACAGAGTATTGGCAAGATTACAACTGGTAGTAAGGCTTTAGATTCGTTGCTTGGAGGAGGAGTTGAAACTCAGGCTATTACAGAACTCTTTGGTGAATTCGGTAGTGGGAAAACCCAGATATGTCATCAGCTTGCAGTAAACGTTCAGTTGCCTAGAGAGAAGGGAGGATTGGAAGGTTCGGTAATCGTAATCGATACGGAGAACACATTCAGACCTGAGAGAATAGTTCAGATGGCTGAAGCCAAGGGACTCGATCCCAAAGAAGTTCTGAAGAACATCTACGTTGCTCATGCTTACAACTCAAACCATCAGATGTTGCTCGTCGACAATGCCAAAGAGTTGGCTCAGAAGCTTATGAAAGAGGGTAGACCTGTAAGGTTACTCATAGTCGACTCCCTAACTTCGCACTTCAGAGCTGAATACGTTGGCAGGGGAACCTTGGCAGATAGACAGCAGAAGCTTAACAAGCATCTACACGATCTGATGAGATTTGGAGAGATCTTTAACGCCGCAATAGTAGTTACAAACCAGGTTCAAGCTAAGCCGGATGCATACTACGGAGATCCAACAAGACCAATCGGTGGTCATGTCGTAGCTCATACGGCAACGTTTAGAGTTTACTTAAAGAAGAGCAAGGGAGACCTCAGAGTGGCGAGACTGATAGATTCTCCACACCTACCCGAGGGTGAGGTCGTATTCAGGATTACGGAGAGGGGTATTGAGGATAAATAGCTTTTTATAATATTTCTTATTTAAATCTTTTGGACGCTAAAAATTTATAAATACACCACTGTCGAATCTTAATCCTAATGATGACGAATGTCAGTAAAAGAATTAGAACTGGTATTTTTGGTTTAGATGAACTTTTGGGTGGAGGTTTTAGACCAAATACAGTGAATATTGTATTGGGATCTGCTGGTGTTGGGAAAACTATCTTTGCATTGCAATTTCTGCTTAAAGGGTTAGAAAATGGTGAGAAAGGAATCTTTGTGTCATTTGATATGGATGAGAGTAGTGTTATCGATTTAGCTTTGTCTATGGGATGGGATGAAGTTGCAGAGTATATAGATGAAGGTAAGTTGCTTATTGGTGGTAACTTTCACGTTGAAGATATAGTCTATCTGAATAGCGAATTGTTGGATTTTATATTGAGCAACGCATCCGATGACAACGTTAGAATAGTTGTGGACTCCTTTACTCCTCTCATAGCATCTTTAAGCTTTGAAATGAGGAAGGATGTAAATTGGTTCTTTTCAAAGCTCAGAGAGGCTGGAACATCAGTTATTACACTTGAGGAGCCCTTGGATGGTAACCTGAACAATCCATCCATCACAGTTCCAGTATTCCTAGGTGATAGCGTAATTCACATGAAGAACATCGGTTACGGTGAGGCTTTCAATAGGACACTGAGAATCATCAAGCATAGAGGTTCCTGGCATGCTGAGGGGATATTTCCATACAGGATACTGAGAGGCTTAGGTATAGTCGTCGAAGGTTCCACGTATATAACAAAAATAAAAACAAAGATAAATATAAATAAAATACTTAAAGATTTAAATGTTAACATTGATGAGATCTCACCGAAGATTCTTAAGAAACTTGAGAAACTTTCAGAAGCTGAGATTCCAATTTCTAAAGATGAACTTATGAATATCTTAAGGAGAGTGATTGAATGCTTTTAGAGATTTCAGAAACGCTCAAGCCGATAATATCTGACCCAAACATCAGAATGATCGTTCTCTATAGGATCGACGGAACTCCTATATTAGCCGAAATAAAAGATAAAAATATAAAAATTTTAAACTTATTATATCGACTTGAAAATCAAATAAAAAATATACTTTATCATATATTTAAC
>CAZBFC010000166.1:0-4150 GCA_964491095.1 uncultured archaeon
TAGCGATAACGTCAAATCCATTCATCCTTGCAAATCTATTCATGAGATATCTCTTTGCTGTTCCACAGACTGAACAAACCTTCTTAACATCCACATCATCGATCGTAAACCCGTATTCCGATAGTTCAACTACATGAACTGGAACATCTATTTCCTCTGCAAGTTCTTCAACAACCTTCTTTGATTTTGCGGAGTAGTCCCCAATCCCCAAATCGATGTGCAATACTTCGATGTTATAGCCGAGCTTCTTCAAGGCGAAGGCCATAGCGGAACTATCTTTTCCACCGGAAACGCAAGCTAGAATTCTCTCATTTCTCTTGATGATCTTATACCTCTTTATACTTCTACTTACGAGGTTTAGGTAGAAGTTGGGATAGCATTTCTTGCATAGGGCAATCTTATATGGCTTTAAATAGGCAATGGCTTTTTCCTTGCACTTCGAACATCTCATCAAACCTAGTTACCAATCGAGCTGTTAAGGGTTTTGCAAAAACTTTAATAACAAACGTTCATTGCAAGATTTGATGCTACCGCCGAAGCAAAACTTTTCAGAGTGGTACCACGAACTAATTCAGCAGGCTGAGATAATGGACATCAGGTATCCCGTTAAGGGTCTGTACGTATGGTTCCCTTTTGGCTTTAAGTTACGTCAGCTTGTTTATTCAAAGCTCAGAGAACTCTTGGATAGAGATCACGATGAAGTTTACTTTCCAGCCTTAATTCCAGAAACCGAGCTTAGAAAGGAAGGTGAACACATAAAGGGATTTGAAGATGAGGTTTACTGGGTTACCCATGGAGGTTTGGAGCCATTGGACGTGAAGCTTGCGTTGAGGCCAACGAGTGAAACTGCGATGTATCCAATATTCAAGCTCTGGATAAGAAGTCATGCTGATTTGCCTCTTAAGGTCTATCAGATCGTAAATACGTTCAGATACGAAACGAAGCACACCCGTCCCCTCATAAGGCTGAGAGAGATAACATCCTTCAAGGAGGCCCATACGGCACATCGCAACTATGAAGAGGCTGAACAACAGGTTAGAGAGGCTGTTAAGCTTTATAAAGAGTTTTACGATTTCTTAGCAATTCCGTATCTGATCTTCAGACGTCCAGACTGGGATAAGTTCCCCGGGGCAGATTACACCATAGCATTCGATACGATAATGCCAGATGGAAGAACGTTGCAAATAGGGACTGTTCACCATTTAGCCGATAACTTCGCGAGAACTTTCGACATAAAATACGAAACACCTGACGGCGGGCATGCTTACGTTCATCAGACATGCTATGGTATTTCTGAAAGGTGTATAGCAGCTTTAATAAGCATTCACGGCGACGATTTGGGTTTAATACTTCCATTTGAAGTTGCTCCAGTTCAGATTGTAATAATTCCAATCCTGTACAAGGGTAAGGAGGCTCAGGTTGAGGAACTTTCTAAGGAGCTGTTCGAGAAGTTGAAGGGTTTTGGTTATAGAGTTGTGCTCGATGACAGCGATGAGAGACCCGGAGCAAAGTATTACAAGTGGGAGCTTAAAGGCGTTCCGATAAGGTTTGAGATAGGGCCAAAGGAGGCTGAAAACAGAACTGTTGTGGCATCGTTCAGAGATGAGAAGAAGAAGTTCAGCTTAAGTATTGATGAGATAACGAAGGAGAAGATTGAGGAGTGGGCTAGGGAGCTTAAAGAGAGGTTGAGAAATAGGGCAATCGAATCGATGAAAGGAAAGGTTAGGTTCTTCGATAACTTGGATGAACTCGCAGGCTGGATTGAAAAGAGGGGTGTAGGTTTGATATATCTATGCGAATCCACCGAATGCGGTGAAACCGTCGAAGAGAATGCGAAAGGGTCTGTGCTTGGAAGGTTCGAGGAGATTCCAGACTGGCTCGACAATTTTGAGTATAAGGGCAAATGTATAGTCTGCGGTGGGGAAGGATACCTCACAGGAGTTGCTAAGACTTACTGAGGCTTATAAATGCATCAACGAGTTTTCTACAGTTTTTGTGTAGATCTTCGATGTATTTGTCCGTTTCGGCTATTATACTGTCTTTCTGCTCATCGCTTAAGCTCTCTTCTCTTTTAACCCAATCTTCCACGATTTCGTGGGTAACTTCCAAATGAAACTGAAGACCGATAGCATTGCCAATTCTAAAGGCTTGATTTCTAACTAGATCTCCGGCATAGAGCAACTTTGCCCCATCCGGTAATTCAAATGTGTCACCATGCCACTGGAAAACCGTCAATCTATTGGGCAGATCTCTGGTTACAGGGTCATCCTCAACCTTTTTAACCGTAAACCATCCCAATTCCTTCTTGTATGGATATACATTCTTTCCCAATGCACTTGCAATTAGCTGGGCTCCCAAGCAGATTCCCAAAATGGGTATATTTTGCTTGAAGGCTTGCCTTATCATCTCCTTCTCCTTCGCGAGAAAAGGATATTTATCTTCCTCGTACACGCCCATCGGACCGCCCATGATTACAATGTGAGTTGCATCTCTGATTTCCGGTTTCTCTCCCTCGTAAACGTAGATGTATTCATATTCTATGCCTTTCTCTTTCAGCAGATCTTCTATGAGGCCCATTGGCTCGTTTGGAACATGTTGAATCGCAATAACTTTCATAAGATAAATGGATCTACCGAATGTTAATATCTGTTTTTAAGAAGCTCGCTTAAAGTTTTAATAAAGGGTTCTCGGATAAGTTCGCTTAGCTCTCTCAGCCTCCTCTATGTCGATGTCTACGGTTACAAATTTTCTCTTTTGCGATGTCGATGCTAGAACTTCACCCTCTGGGGATATGATCCATCCTCTTCCGCTGAAACTGTTGCCGTATCGATTTGATGATACCACAAAGGCTCCTGAAACTATGGCCGTCATCTTCAATGCTATTAGCCATCTTCTGATGGCTTGAGTTGCGCGGGGAATGAAGATTATGTGAACACCCAATTTCGCGTACTCCCTCGCAAGTTCCTGAAAGAATACCTCACTACATATCAGAACGCCCAGCTTTATTTTATTCCATTTAATGATCTTGGGATCTTTATCTCCTCTGTCAAACCATCTTCTTTCGTAGAATCCCTCCTCATTCGGCATGTAGTATTTGGATCGAAGTGAAATGTATCCGCCATCCCATAAAAAGGCTTGATTTAGCCTTCTTTCATCAATATGAATTGAGCGAGTTGAGATTACCGCAAAGTCTATCTCCTCAAGCTTAGTTATAAGTTCATCGTGAGCATTCAAAGCTTCACTCCAAATCTTCTTGTCAAACCTTGGATATCTTGCAAACCAAGGGTAAGCCGGAAGCTCTGGCAACAGAACTATATCACCTGATTTTTTGATCAACTCCTGCCAATCGTTCCAAAAGCTATCATCCGATGTTTCGCATACTGTTACCCTCACATCGGAATGGACGATCAAGATTTATTTAGTGATTTCCCAATTATTTAAGATGCACAGAGATGAGGTTGAACTGCTAAAGAAAAGATCGAGAGGATTCTTAAACGGGGCGAAGGAAAGGTTGAAAGCTGGAGAATACGATGTCGCTTGTTTTATGGCAGAACAAGCCGTTCAGCTTCATTTGAAGGCTGTAATTTTAGACTTATCTGGGGAGATCCCAAGAACACACTCGATAAGAAAGTTACTTTCGATCTTATCATCTCTTCTCGAAAAGAAGTTAGAATTCGACAGAAAATCCTTAATTTTCCTTGAGAGTATGTATATAAATGCAAGATATTTAAATGTAGAATATGAAAGGGAAGATGCCGAGGAAGCTATAAAAGTTGCTGAGGAGGTAATCGAACTTGTTGATAGAGTTTGCAAGGAGAAGGGCTGAGATCGTAAAAAATTACCAGAAATACATTCCAGGTATTGTATCGGCTATTAGAGAGATTCTTGGGGATGCGAAGGTGTATCTTTTCGGTAGCATTGTTGAAGGAAGAGCTGTAGGAGGTAGCGACATCGATATCATGATCGTAGCCAACGTTAGGGGAAACTTGAAGAAAGCAGAGATCATTGCAAAGATCGAGGAAAAGGCCGGTTTACCTTTGGATAACCCGTTTGAATTTCACCTGCTGACAAAAGATGAATTTGAGACACTGATCAATGGCCAGAGGCTGCTCTGGAAAGTTCGCTTCGGCCTGCATCACCTGGCCGGCAG
>CAZBFC010000167.1:0-6729 GCA_964491095.1 uncultured archaeon
ACCGTAAGTACTCTTCCGCCAGTAGTGACATAGCCGTTCGGCTTGGCAATTCCATTTGCGTATATTATAGCCTCCTTCATGGCATCCTCAATTCCCTCTATCGGCTGACTCGTGTAGTGATCTGATGGGTAACCAGGTTTCAATCCCTCTCTACCTTTCAAAGCACCGCTCACCGCACAAACCGCAACACAGTAATCTGGACTGAATTTGATATCCACATCATCCAGCTCTCCGTTTATCACTGCCCATGCTATGTCTGCCATATCGGTTTCTAGGCGAGGAAGCTTAGCCTCAGCCCCCGGATCGCAGTCTCTTACGTTAATTTCGAGAACCTTCGGAATAATCTCACCATCCTCCTCAACGAGCATTATGACCGGATAAAGCACACCCTTGAAGACCTTGCCCTCCTCGCTCCTGAATTTCTCTATTACAGGCTTGACGACCATCTCCATGATCCTAGCTTCTATCTCATCGCTAACCTTTGGATGGGGACTCACTGCTCCCATTCCTCCGGTATTTGGATTCAGAAGCTTACCCTCTTTGAACAGCTTCTCGGCCTGTTCCTTCGTTATGAACTTCTTCATGAATCCTATGTAGAAATCCCTCATCGCATCGATATCCTCCGGATCAAATGCCCTTTTGTAGTCCTTTGCATGTCCGAACGGCTTTACGGTTTTTCCGTCGCTTATCGCTGTAAAGGCTACTTCGATGCCGTAAAGTCTCTCTTCGATCACTATCCTATCACCAGCCTTACCAAACCTCTTTCTAACCATTATCTCATCTATCGCAAACAGTGCTTCATCCAAGCTGTCGCATACGAAAACTCCCTTTCCAGCAGCTAAACCATCCGCCTTAACAACTACGTTACCCTTTCCGTTTTCGTACCACTCCTTGACGAACTCCTTAGCCTCCTCCGGATTGTCAAAGTTCCTGTACTCTGGAATTGGAACTCCGATCTTCTTCAAGAAGTCCTTGCACCAACATTTGCTCGCCTCAAGAATCGTGGCCTCTTGCTTCGGCCCTACGGCAGGAATTCCCTCCTCCTCAAGTCTATCAACCAATCCTAAGCTCAGAGGTTCTTCCGGGCCTATGTAAACCAAATCGATCTCGTTCTGCTTTGCAAACTTGACTATTTCATCTATGGCCCTTATCGAAGGTATGAACTTGCCGTTGAGCTTGGCCTGTTCGCATTTCGGAAAGAACTCACTTCCGGCATTTCCAGGAGCTACGTAAACCTTCTCAACTTTCTCACTTCTTGAAAAAGCGTGAGCTATCGCATTACCTCTTCCACCAGCATCGACGACGAGAACCTTCATAGGTTACCTTTGCTCCAGATCGTTATTTTAGTCTTTACATATCTTCCATAGAACGCATTAAACCGCAAGAGTAGTTAAATGAGGTTGGTTTGTTATGGAATCTCGCTGTATTATACCAACTACAGCTTTCAAACAGTTTTATATAATAATATTAAACTTATATATAGAAATTTTTCCTAACGTTTAACCCTCTCAACCAAATCCGAATTGAGTATCGATTCCGCGAGCATCTTATACAGCAAAACGTAGTCTTCTCCACTCCCGATTACGGCAAGCGAAGTTCCATCTTTGAAGAATATCGCAACAACTCTGTCATCTATCAGAACCATTCCATGCCTGAATTCCGTTTTGAACTTTCTCAGGACGTATACAGAGTCAGCATCGATTTTGTCGGCGTTGGTTGCACAGATGGTAACCTTTGCTTTTGTCATCTTTAAAGCATCGATCATCTCTTCGGGAACGTGCGATGCGATTATCAGAACCTCATCTTTGGCATCTTTTATCAACTCTACGATCTTGTCCATCGCAAGTTCTCCCCTGTAAACCTTCACTTCCTCCGTCTTTTCCCTTTCAATCGCTGGTAGCTCCTCTCTCAAAAATCTCAAGTTTTCCTCAACCTTCTTTGAGAATATCCTCATCAGATCCTCAGAATTTAAAGCCTTGAACTTCATCGGTTTGCCGTAAGATTCAACCAGACCCTTATCCATCAGAGATTTTATGACGTCGTAAACCGATGTTCTTGGAACTCCGCTATACTCTGAAATCTCCTTTGCCGTAAGCTCCCCCTTAGCGATGAGAGCGAGGAGAACCTTGGCTTCATACTCGGAAAGACCAAAGGTTTTCAGAGCTTCAACCAATTTCTTCATCAAATCACCATTTCTCGTAAAGTATTTATACATTTTTGTAGTTGTAACTACGACAAATTAGGGGGATGAAAACGTGAGAATTGGGTTCGTCTTAGCTTTGATCATCATGCTGATCGCAATGGGATGCGCTCAGGCATTGAGTATCAAAGAGAAACCGAGCGTAACCGTTGCCATAGCTGGAACCAATCATTTAACGAAGGGTACCAACGTTTTGACCATAATAGCGTACAATCCTGCAAAGCAGAAGGAGATAATATACGACGATGCTGAGCAGGCACTGTTCTTTAAGGGAAGGGAGACTCTGCTATTCACAGCTTACAACGTCTCCTTCGAGCTTGAAGGAAATGAATACATAGAAGTTAAAACTCCGATTCAAAAGATTCCAGCGTTGCAACCAATGAAACCCGTTCAGCTTAAGTTTATCGTTAAGGTTAAAGATTCCGCAAAGGCTGGGGAGTACGAGCTAAAGCTCAAAGTTAGGTACGATATAATCCACGATGTCGATGTCGATTTTGGAGTTCAGCAGTTTGCCGTTCCAACCGTTTACAACTTAACTGGAAACTATAGCCAAAAAGGAACAGTATCAAGCTACGAGATTACACAGTATCTAAGCGAGCTGTGGATAGATTACACACACAAGGAGGTCGAAATTCCGATCAAAGTTTACATCGATAAGGAGGACGTTAGATTGGAGATTTTAAGCGTTAAAACTGAAAACTTCGAAGCCAAAGGAAAGGGATTGGTTACGGTCGAAGTTAAGAACATAGGTGAAAAGACCGGTAAAAATGCCTTCTTGGTTCTGATAACTCCTAGCGGATTTTCGGTTAAGGCTCAACCTCCAGCTATGATGGCAACGATGCGTATGCCAACCGGTCAGGTATCCATGGTGCCTCCAACACTCGCACAAACCTCGGTTACGATGCCTTCAACACAGACTTCGTTGCTCTCATCAACCAACGCGATATTCGTAGGCGATTTGGAGCCGGGCAAGATAGTTAAGGCAACGTTTCCAGTTAAGATCGATGTCAGCGATAAAGGGAACTACACGTTTGAAGTTAAGGCAATCTATTTGGACGAATACGGAAACATAGTTGAATCTAAGCCTGTTCCATTCGGAGTTTACGTATCTCCACCGCCGAAGGTTGAAATAACAGATGTTGAGAGCAGGGTTTACGTTGGAAGTAGCGGAGATGTAGTCATCAAGCTGAAGATCGATAAACCGATTAAAGAGGCAAGTGCGATCTTAAAGGTTAGCCCACCTCTCTCGGTTCTAAGTTCCGAATACTATTTGGGCGACGTTGAGCCGGGTAAGGTCTATGAAGCTGTGTTCAAGGTCGAGGCTTTGAGCGATGCTGTTCCTGTGGTATATCCAGCAACTCTGGTGATCAAATACAAGTCTCTGAACGAGTGGACCGAAACGGATCCGATAAGGGTTGGAATCAAGGTTAATCCGAAGCTTCAGTTCGAGGTAATCGGAGTTCCGACAATCGCCCAGGGAGAGGAGAAGATAGTTACCGTTAAGATCAAGAACCTGGGCAACTTCACGATCAGAGAAGCCACAGCTAGGATAACCATAGTGGATCCGTTCACCTCAACGGACGATACTGCATACATCGGAACTCTTAGGCCGGGAGAGGCCAAGGATATAAGCTTCAAGATAAAGGTGGACAGAGATGCAACGCCAAAGAGATACGGTTTGAATTTGGAGGTCAAGTATAAGGATCCCGAAGGCGATTGGGCGATAAGCGAGCCGACCAAGATGGTTATCGAAGTGACTCCGGCAAAGCCGAATTTTGCACTATTTGGAGGAGTCCTAGCAATAATCCTGCTAGTGGCGATAGGTTACGCTTTGAAGAGGAGGAGTTGAGGTGATAGTCAAGTTAGTTCAGAGATATCCATTTTTTATAATCGGATTGACACTTTCACTTCTAATCTTCGCCCTATACTCTGCCCAGTATGTGGTTTACGAGTACAAGATAGACACGTTCTTCAGCAAGGACGATAAGATCTACAGCCAATACAAGCTCTTTACTAAGGACTTTAGAGTTGGCTCAGAGAACATATTCATATTCGTTAAGTGCGACGACGTGATGAATCGGGAAGTTCTGGAATACATGCTGAAGCTTGAAAAGGAGCTTAGACATCTTAAGTACGTTGAGAATACCGTCTCACCAGCATCGATCTTGGTTTCGATATACGGTAAGATTCCCGAAGATCCCCTGCTGATTAAGGCTACACTGAGCAGGTATCGTGATCTGATCCCAACGAACACTTTGGCTCTGATTTCGATATCCATCTCTGCAACGGAAACACAGCAGAGAAACGAGTTGGCCAAGCAGATCGAAGACATCGTCAAATTTGTCCATAAACCTACTGGAGTTTCCGTTTCGGTGACTGGTTCTCCCGTAGTGGGATATCAAATAATGAAGGCTATCCAGAAAAGCGTGAGGATAACCACCTCAGCTTCAGCCATCTTGATGGTTCTAATTTTATTCTTGGTATTCAGTGGTGTTGTTAGGAGAAAGATCTTTGCCCTCTTACCTTTGGTTATTTCGATATTCTCCGTGATATTCGTTTACGGTGCGATGCCGATTTTGGGAATTCCTATGACGGAGGTAACGAACGGATTCATGCCGATCTTAATCGGTTTGGCCATAGAATATGCGGCGCAGCTTCAGAGCAGATTTGAGGAAGAGAGAAAGGAGGGTAAGTCAACGGATACAGCCATAGGAATTGCCATAAAGAGTACCGGCGTTGCTATAGCCTTGGCTATGCTTACTACCGTCATAGGATTTCTTTCAATGCTTTTTTCCGGTGTTCCGGCTTTGGGATGGTTTGGAATTCTGTCAGCTTTGGGTTTGGTTGTAGCGTTCGTACTGACGTTAACTTTCCTACCGGCCGTGTTGAAAATAACCGATAAAGACGTAAAGATCGAAGCTGCTAAGAAAGAAGCTGGTATTCTCGAAAGATCGCTTGGTATTCTTGCAAAGATTACTGCAAAGAGATACAGGACGATTTTGGTTTTAACTCTGATAATAATAGCGTTCGGCTCGTACGGCTACACCCAGATCAAGCTCGAAACAAATCCAAGGAACTACGTTCCCCAAGATCTTCCGGCAATAGTTTCACTCAAGGAGCTTGAGAGGATAGTCGGAGGTCAACATTACTACGTGGTTATTTTGAACGTCGATAAGATCGATCTCAATGTGATAAAGAGGGCAGATGAGCTTGGAAGGTACATCGCACAAAGAGAGAGCTATGTAGACGGTTACGAATCCCTAGCAAAGGATATAGTCCAATTCTATGGTAGGATGCCAGCAAACGACATCGAGCTTGAGATGGTTTTGAGTAGATTACCATCTTACATCGTGGATAAGTACATCTCTGGGCATCAGATCGCGGTTTACATCGCAAGCCACGTTAAGTCGTTTGATGAGGAGGAGAGACTGTATTACTCGATTCAAGATGACGTCAGGTACTTCGGATGGAAGGAGGGCTTCTACGTTTCTGGTTATACTCCTCTTCTGATGGAGATGGGTAAGCTCATGCTGTACGGGCAAAGCAAGATGACGATAGGAGCATATGTACTGATAGTCATCCTCATGTTCATAGTTTACAGATCTCTAACTAAAGCTGTGGTTCCTCTGGTTGCGATCACGACCGTAATAGCTATTTTGAACGCGTTCATGTTCGTATTTGGAATAAAGCAGACGATGCTCAGCACCACCATGAACTCGATGGTATTGGGTTTGGGTATCGATTTCTCGATCCACGTTCTCGAGAGGTATCTTGAGGAGAGGAAGAGCTTCGATCCTATGATGTCCGTCATTAGAACGGTTGAAAGGACTGGAAAGGCTATAACGACCTCAGCTTTAACGATGGCCGGTGGATTTGGTGCATTGCTGCTGTCACCGTTCCCGCTGATGCAAACCTTTGGAGTTCTATCTCTGATCGCGATACTGTTTAGTTTGCTTGCAAGTCTAACGGTTGTGCCTGCTTTCTTGATGATCACCGAAAGGATTAGGCCTATTCACGGAATTCCCACCTTCAGAGGGGTAGAGCATGTTTGATAGGATTATTCAAAAATATTCAAAAGAAATAATAATTTTAGTTCTAATTGTAATGGTACTGTTAGTCTATTCTGCACACAACGTCAAGTTTGAGAGGGGGCTTGAAACTTATTTGAGCAAGGAGAGCAAGGTTTACATGAACTACAAGCTCTACACAAAGAACTTCAAAGCCTATGAGAAGGCCTTTCTATTTTTTAAGTCTGAGGATGTCGTAAACAGGGATATCTTTGAATACATGTTAAGACTTGAGAGAGAGCTTAGGGAGATAGACGGAATAGGTGAGATCGTTTCTCCAGCAACGATCGTCTATCAGAGACTTGGAGAAATTCCGAACGACAGAAACAAGCTCTGGGAGCTTACAAAGGATAGCGGGCTGATAATCTCAAGATCTTTTGCGATAATGACTGTATCGATCACAACGAGCGATGAAGAAAAGCTCGAGGAGATTGCAAGGCAAATTGAAAGGATCGTAGAATT
>CAZBFC010000168.1:0-2337 GCA_964491095.1 uncultured archaeon
TCTGGATTTTCGATTATCGATATGTTTGTTGCCTCATCTATTATCGATTTAATCTCTTTGAAGATCTCCTCTGGATTTACGAGTCCACCAACCTTCTTAGTTTTCTGTAAGATTTCTTCAGATTCTTTCATTATTCTATTACTCTCCTTAATCAGATAGTCTGCGTTTTCTCCCTTGCTAACCTTTTCATCTGCAATCTTAAGGAGTTTATTCGTCAAACTTAAGCTTAACCTGTAGGCATCATCTGGAGAGATGTCCTTTAAAATCACTATTGCCATCTCACCTTGTCTTACCGTATTTAACTTGGCAACTTCTATGGCCGTATAGTTTGGCAACAGTTGGGAGATCAAGTCCAAGATTTTGAGATCTTCAACCGAGGCGTTAACGATCATTTCAGTGATCTTTGAAGCATCGGATGGCTTTGCAGACTTTATCAGTTCTACGGCACTTTGCAAGTTTATCTGGTAATCTCTTAGTAGGTCATCTACATACTCTGTTTTACCCTCTTCAGCCATCTTCTCCGCCTCGATCAACCTAAGCTTAGCGTACTTAAGGTACTTCTCGACTTTTGAGACTTCATCAAAAGTTAGAAGTAAATCTAGGTTCTCCAAAATTCTCTTTATAGGGTAAAAGGGGGAATCTGGCGTAACTCCAACATCGAGAGCCAATGCTGGTTGAGCCAATGCACATACTACGAGCACTATACAGATAACATGAATGATTTTCATCGTAATAATGATTATTACCAACATCTTATTTAAGGGTTTTGTTGGCACAGTATTTTTATACAAAATGTTTAAGGTTAGGCGGATGACCGTTGGCATCGACATCGGCGGTACGAATACGGATGGAGCGATCGTTGGTGATGAAATTCTGACGTTCAAGGTTCCAAACGAGCTTGGAATTGGAGAAATTTTGAAGAGGATCAGCAAACATGTTGATTTAAAAAAAGAAAAGCTCATCGTAAGTACGTCCTTACCGCTCAATCTACTTCTCAGCAGATTTGAGGAGTATCCTACATTGGTTCTTCTGTTTCCTGGCCCAGGTTTAAATTACGAAAGTTATGGACATGTTTTAAGCGGTGCGATCAATCATAGAGGGGATGTAGTTGAGGATCTGGATGAGGAAGAAGTGAAAAGAATCGTTGAGCAAAATCGGGATAGGTATAAGAATGTCGCGATAGCATCCAAATTTTCGATCAGGAATCCCCTGCTTGAATTAAAGGCTGCGAAGATCGTCGCAGATTATTACGGATATGAAAACCTGGCTTTGAGTTTTCATATTCCCGAGCTAAACTATCCTCTAAGGATAAACACAACAATTATCAATGCGAAGATCAAAAAAACGGTATGCGAACTCACAAAATTGATAAAAAAGTATTCCGATGAGTTCTTTTATTATAAGGGAGATGGTGGAATAATTCCATATCAGATAGCTCTCGACAATCCCTCCGAGCTATACAACTCAAGCCCAGCATCGGTTGCGGTAGGTGCATACTACCTCACGAGGGAAAAGAATGCCCTAGTAATAGATGTGGGTGGAACGACCACGGACTTCATTCAGCTTGAGGATGGAAAGCCCAAGATCGTTGAGAGGATTGAAATTGCGGGAAGGAAAACTCTTATCAGATGCGTTGAATCCTTCTCAATACCGTTCGGTGGGGACTCAATCGTCGAAGATGGAAAGCTGAAGCACAAAAGGCTCGATAAACCTATAGCGTTCGGAGGAAAATATTTCACACTTACCGATGCTTTAAACTGTGTGGGATTTGAAATCGGTGACTACAAAGCATCTAAGGAAAAGGGCAAGGAGATATTTGGAGATTTAAGCGATGCGGAGAAGGTTGTTGAGGATTACGTGACGATGGTTGCTGAAAGTGTCAAGGCTGTTGAATGCAGCAAGATCATAGGCACGGGTTACCTGGCTAGGTTTCTAATTCCGATGATAGCAAAGAAGGCTGGAGTTAGCTACATCATCCCCGAGCACAGCGAGGCTGTAAATGCTATAGGTGTGGCGGTTTCGAGAATAAGCCTAACCTTATATGCGAGATTCGATACCGAAAGGGGTGTAGCGATTTTCAACGGTGATGTAGAGAGATTTGATAAGAGGTTTCCCGAAGATGATGAATTCGTTCAGATCGCAATCGAAAGGGTTAGGAATGAGGCTAAGAAGTTCGGTGCCGGTGATGAGGATGTGGAAAACGTTAGAGTTCTATACTTCAACTGTTTTACTGTTGTAAGAGGAGGAGTAAAAAGGGGAAAGATTGCCGATGTCATAGTTCAGATAGAGCCAGGAATCAGTCATGAGTTTCTGTAGATCTTTGTTCAGCATGAAGAG
>CAZBFC010000169.1:0-5871 GCA_964491095.1 uncultured archaeon
AAACTTATAAAACATCCAGTATCCATGGTCTTGAGGATAAACTCCAGTAAATATTGTGGCTCTAATACAGTCACTATAGCCAATGATAGGTTTAAGTTTATAGCAATTATGCCTTTTAGCCAATGAACACAAAAATGGAGTGTACTTTTGTGATAAATAATCATACCTGAATGCATCAATGAGGATTGCTACTAACCGCAGCACTCTAAATCTCCCCCATTTGCAACGATTTTACACATTTTTTCAAATTTTGGAAACACTACATTTATGTCATACTTTTCCTTCACAGCGTTGCGACAAGCTTCACACATCTTTTTATATTCGCCACTATCCTCTTTCCATTTTTCAAAGATTCTGACAATCTGATTCAGATACTCATAAATATTATCTGCTACTACTATTGGTAAGTCCATTCTAAGATGTGACGGAGTGGATGTAGTAATAACAGGTGTTCCACAACTCATGGCCTCTATTATTGTTAAGCTGAAAACATCTTTAGTTGATGGATATACAACTAAATGAACCTCTGCCATTAATTTTGCTAATTTGTCTTCATTTAGAAAACCTACACTCTCTATCGGTTTTGGACATTTGTCATTGCCTGTAGCAATGCATCTAATTGGATAATCTCTTCTTCTTAACTCTTTGCATATTTCAATAAAAGTATTCCATCCTTTATCTTTAGTTCTTCTTCCAATAAATGCTATTGTAAATCTATCATATTTCTCTCTTGGTCTAAATTTTTTAGTATCTACCCAATTGGGGATGTAAATTTTATTATTATGAGGGATTTCATCCAAAAAAACCTTATTTAAAACATGCACAGCATCAAACATCTTTAAATCAAATCCTTTAAATAGCTTAAAGATAAATCTTCTTATTGTAGGTCCAAAGAATATGCCAGGTGTATGTAACCCGGCAATAGTCCTCGACTCCATTTTAAATAAACGCCAAAAAAATGGTTGATAATAAACATAAGTTACATCCGATTCTATTTTTCCAGATATCATTTCCCGATAGCATATTTTAGAACTCAACATGTTCATTAAAGTGTTTAAGCTTATATTTTCGCCTTTATATTTAAAAGGCAAAGTAATAATTTCTACTTCCCATCCTCTATCAACTAACATGTTTGATGTATTGATAATCCACTTTTCAGCCCCACCAAAGTATCTTAAACTTATAGGACATAGAAATGTAATCTTCATGTTATACTCACCCTATGCTAAATCCACCTAATACCTGATATGATAATTATACCTTTCAAGATATTATTATAAACTACATCCAATGGCTTACTTTATACTTGTACAAATGTAAAAGTAAACGAATGTATCTCATTATTTCCCCAATTCCAAGCTTACTTTGACCGTATATCCTTTCTCTAAAAACGTATGGGACTTCTGCAACCCTCTCATAATTCCCCTTTACAAGTATTTCAAGTAGAAGCTTGTAGCCAGTTGGATTAAAATTTACGCCATCTATAACTTCTCTCCTTAAAAGAAAGCAACCGCTCATCGGATCTTTCACATCAGTTAAGGGTCGAGCCAGTAGGATTGCTACTCTGGATATCAATATTCTATGAAAAGACCAGCCTTCAATTCCTCCCCCCTCAACGTATCTGCTTGCTATGACGATATCGTAACCATCTTCAATCTTCTTGGCCATCTCCTTCAACAATTCGGGAGGATGCTGTAAATCGGCATCTATGACTCCCAAAACATCTCCACTTGCATTCATAAATCCGTGAAGTATGGCCGAAGCCAAACCCTTCTTCTTCTCTCTCACGAGAACCTTAACGGGATACTTCTCAGCAAATCTCCTGGCAACCTCAGCGGTTCCATCTGGGCTGTTATCGTCAACGACCACGATTTCGTAATTGTAATCCTTCAAAACGGAATCTATCATGGGGATCAATCTCTTAATATTTTCAGCTTCGTTGTATGTTGGCACTATTACGGATATCTTCATTAAATAACCTCCGCACATCGATTTGACGAGATAAAGATAAAAGTATACTGGGACTAATTAAAAGGCTTAAAACATCACAAAATCTACAGACTCAAATGAACGATGTTAAACTTTAATCCTTTTAACGGATTCCAACGATTTTAGTATTTCGGAAACGACGTATCTCCCTGCCTGCCAGATCTCGATACCGACGATATTACCGTTCTCGTCGTATTCGACAAAGAGATCTTCGTCTATTTCTTCAGTGTCCCTAACCTTTCCCTCTTTTATGAATATGTAAAGGATATCCGCTTCGAGATCGTATCGAACTTTCATAATCTTACCCATCGTTGGAGGCAATAGTTCGAGATCATAGATACCTTCGTCTTAACTTCTCCACAACTTTGTCCATGCTCTCCTCCTTGAGCAGATCTTCAACCGCCTGCGTATCTAAGGCAATATATTTTCCGGTTTTCAGTCCGAATTCTATGAGCTTCTTATCGTTCGTCCAGATCGGAACGTTGAGCTTTAAAGCCAGAGCTATAAAGGGAGCATCTTTTTCATCGAAACGTTTGGCCAGCTCAAACGCTTCAGTTACGCGATCCCCGTAAAAGCTCTCGTCAATTAGCTCAATTCTCGGAGAGATCAATTCATCGAATATGTAATCGAAATGTTCAAGCGGAATTCCGAACCTTTCGCAGAGCTTACACCTGTGCTTTGCGATCTCGTTTACAAGATACTTCGGAGCTATGAATTTGAACGGAGCAAATACAACAATTTTTCTTATTTTTCCAGACGTTAAAGTAGCCGATATGACTTTATTTGTGTCTATTATAATTTCCATATCTTTTTCAGCTCCGTCCAAGCATCTTCCTTTATTTTCTCGTCGATCGCAAGTATTTCGTCTTCTGGAATCGTAACGTCCTTGGTAAGTTCCTCTGCCACAAGGAACTTGAACACCCTCTCCTTAAACGCTTCTACGGCTATCCTTTCGAACGATTTCTTTATTATCTCTTCTTTTTCGATTAACAGGAATAGTTCGTCAGGGACTTCTATAACTATTTGCTTGGCCATGATAATTGATGTTTCTTAAAGGCAATTTAAGTTTTTGTTGCAACGGATTCCAGATCGGAACGTTGAGCTTTAAAGCTAAAGCTATGAAGGGTGTATCTTCGGAATCGAAATTTTTAGCTATATCATAAGCCTCCTGAACGTTATCTTCATAGAATTCCTTAGGAACAACATGTATTCTTGTAAATAACAGCATAAGTGCATTTTCGAAATCTTTTGATAACTCTTTCAGCCTCTTCGAATGTTCATGTAATTCTGCTAATCCCTCTTCCGGTAAAACGAGGTCTATCTTTTCCTCAAGCATTATTATTCTGCTTAGCGTTTTACTCCTCTTTCCTTTAATTAACGAGGCGAAGATAATGTTGGAATCTATGACTATCACTTCAAAACGCCTTTTTCTCTGTAAAACCTCTCATATTTAGCCCACACATTTCTCTGAGTTTCCTTAAACTTCTCAAAATCTCTATCGGTTAAATTGAGTTTATCTACGATATTATTTAGCTCGGCAAGTAAAATATACTTCTTGACTTTCTCTTTTATCTCCTTCTCCAACTTTATATAATCCTCCAACTCCAGGTTCTCTGGAACCTCAATCTGAATGGTCTTACTCATATCCTCCTTAAACCTCAAAAGTTTAAAAATACTTTTGTCTCTGAACTCCAGATTCAGCAAATCTGTAATTCGGATGCAAACTTCAATAGCTCTCTCTTTACATCTTCGCTAACAGATATTGTCAGCATAAAACATGTAAAAGTTACCAACGTTATAATGCTTGTGCTGAGATACGGTTTTAGCGCCTAACGTATCAGCTTTGTTACTTCATTCACAAGATTCTTCGGAGCTATAAACTTGAACGGAGCAAACACGACAATTTTTCCAGACGTTAACTAAATTAAAGGATGATAGCGTTTAACAATAGAAAGAATTCTCTTTTTCTCACTTTCATCTAAGCTTATCCAGTAATCTCTGCCCACAGTTTTAATGCTGAAACCACTGTCGTAGCTTATCAGCGTTAGGCTGTATTCCCTTGCGACTATCTCGCTTACAGCATCGGTGTAGCTAAAGCCCTTAACGTAAATCCTTTCCTTGAAAAGTTCCAACGCCTTACTCTCTATTTCTTCGTCCGTTCGTATTATCTTAAGTATACCCGAATCTACGAAGCCCTCCATGAACTTCTCAACGGGCAACTTCTTATACTTGAGCAACGTTAGGGTTTCGTCCAATATGTGGTTCGTTATAAATAGCCTTGCGAAGCAGTAACGATTTTCGTAGGGCGAGAGTAGGCGATTTGTGAGCGAAATGCATTTAAAGCATCAAATTCGAATTTTTTATCAGCCCGTGACTGAAGCGTCGAAACCCCGTAAAGGGGGATGTGACGGATTCAGGCTGAAGATGTGGGGGTTTCCTCCCAAAAGGGGAGGGGGGTTACCCTGAAAGGGGACGAGACCGATGATTTACTCCCGATGAACCCTGAGGGAGTTGAGGTTGATGCGTCCCAAGGCGGACGTACGTCTGTCAATGACTACGTCCGCTGAACCCCGTCCCCATCTACCCTCGATTGCATGAATTACAATCGCCAACGAGTCCATGTGATGAACATCTCTCAAACTGTAGAATCCGAAGAATATTCCGGTGTCAATCAGCGCCGCCATATAAATACTCGTCTATCTTCTTTGCATCCGTCTCTCCCACATCTTTAGCATACTTAAGCGTTGAAAGAACTTTATCTAAATCACCCTCAAACCTATCGAGTTCTTTCTCGGCAACTTCAATGGCAAACCTTAACGTGTCTGCCAAACTCTTTCCAAGCTTCTTGGATAAAACTTCAAGCCTCCTCTTATCCTCAGCAGAGATCCTTATCGTCGTATACTTCATGATAATATTACCACCTTACTAACTACATGTAAATATTTTCCATTTTAGAATCTCGAAAATCGAGCAGTAGGTTAAGACTTGAACGGAGTAAAGACGACAGGCAGATATTTATTCGTGTCTTTACCATTTCTTTTTCAACTCCGTCCAAGCCCTCGTCTTTCGAAATCGTAAAGTTCCGAGTAGATTCCTAACTCTCGTAATAAAATTTGAAACTTTTAGTTTCTCATCCGACACCCTTACTTCAAGTATGTCCGAATCTGGATAACACTTCATCTTCATAAACTCCACCTTTGAGATACCTTTCACGCACCGACAACAGCTTTAATCACCCCACCCAGCACTTTCAGCTGAATCGCTTACCCGTTCAATCGCATTCCTATTCGATTTCTCCCTTTAGTTCATTATTCCTAAGAGCTCTTCTGCAATTCTACCATTCAGATATCCCCTATCCGTCAAATCTAGTATTTAGTCTTGATACTTTCCCATGCCCAACTCAAAGTTTGGCCAGTCTTCATCGATGTGCATGAGGCTTCATAACAGCTTATCTCATGGAACAACCTTTTACATGCTTCATCGTTCAAGGCAGGAAAATTGCCAAAACAAAACCGATATATAATAACGTCGTTCGCAGTTCACCGTGGAAGAGGAGATAGCAAGGTACAGCTACATCATGGTAACTGCACTTGTAATAGCCAGTGTTTTTAACTATCTCTATCAGGTCGTGATGGGGATACTGCTGCCGAAACACGAGTTCGGTATACTTGGCGTAGCTCTTTCAATATTCTACATATCCGCAGTTCTCACTCAAAATACGTTCTCTTGGTCTGGGACGAGAAGGATGGCATCATCGTTAGAAATGGAGGAAGTATCTAGAGCTTTCAGAACGACGATTGCAGGAAACTTCGTACTTGCTCTCGTAGCTTCTACGCTAATTCTATATTACTCGTACAGATCTGAAACGTACTTTGTACCAAA
>CAZBFC010000170.1:0-7459 GCA_964491095.1 uncultured archaeon
TCATCTTCACTGGCTATTACAGCTATAGATGCGGATGTATAAGGAAGGCTTTGAACTCCTTGCATCAACATCCAAACAAATTTTAATCTTAGGAAATATCTCGTAGCATGATCGTCGTTGAAGAGCAGTTGAGGGGAAGAAAGGGGGAGATCAAGCTTATCCCTGAGAATTTGGATGATCTCTGGCATCTCAAATTTATAATCGAACCTGGAGATATCGTCTTTTCTTTAACCAAGAGAGTTAGAGAAAGCTCGGACAAACTTAGAAGTGATAAGGAGAAGGTAACAGTTCGATTGGGCATAGAGGTTGAGAAGGTCGAATTCCATAAGTTTGCAAACAGGCTTAGAATAACAGGCAAGATCGTTGCTGGAATAGAGGATTCAGGATATCATACGATAAACATACCGGTAGGCAAGGAACTTAGCATAATAAAGGAAGAGTGGAAAGACGAACAGCTTAAAAGGATCAGAGAGGCTGAAGAAGCTGCAAAGAAGCCCGAAATCGTGATAGTTACGATTGAAGAGGGTGAAGCTGTGATCGGTGTCGTTAGGCAGTGGGGTGTTGAGGAGGTTTCGGATGTCAAGATGAGCTACGGAAAAGAATCAAGCCAGAGAATCGAGTTCTTTGCTGAAATCTTAAGACAGCTTGAGAGTATAGAGTTCAAATATCTGGTCATAGCCGGGCCGGGCTTTACTAAGGAGGATTTTGCAGAATTCGTAAAAGATCGAAAGCCCGACTGGAACGTCATAACGTGCGACACCTCAACCATAGGCACTAGGGGCTTTTTGGAGGTTTTGAAGAGAGGTGTTCTGAACAGAATTGCGGGAGAGTTGAGATTGGCTGAAGAAGCTGAATACATCGACATACTGCTCGAAAGGATTGCTAAGAACGATAGGGTTGCTTACGGACTTGAGGAGGTAAAGAGGGCGTACGATTACGGAGCGATAGAGGTGTTACTTATAGCCGACGAGTTTCTTAGAGAGCAGAGGGAGAAGTGGAACATCGACGAGTTTATGAAGAACGTTGAGACTATGAAGGGAAAGGTCGTCATAATGAGTACAGAATTCGAACCGGGACAGAGACTCATGTCGTTGGGTGGAATAGCCGCCCTACTCAGATTTTCAATCGACTAAAAGTTTAAATTTTGCGTTGATTATTTATCGTTATGAGAATTTTGGTGATAGCCGATATACATGAAACCCCCATAAGAATTCCGAAGGATGTTGATGCAGTCTTCATAGCCGGAGACTTTACAAACGCATCCTCTGCAAGCTTTGCAGAGAAGGTATTGGACTCCATACAAACCGAAGTCCTCGCAATTCCAGGAAATATGGATAGAAAGGAGGTTTTAGATCTACTCGAGGAAAGGGGTGTATCGATTCATAGGAAGGTGGTAGATTTTAAGGGGTTTAAGATCTTTGGCTTTGGTGGTAGCAGCATTACCCCGTTCAACACTCCTTTCGAATTTGATGACGAGCAGATCGAGGAGATGATCGCTGGCTTTAAGGCTGACATAGCGATATTCCACGACACTCCAAACGGATACTTCGATTGGATTGGAGGAAAGTCCGTAGGAAGTGTTGCAATAAGGAAGTGGATCGAAAACAACAAGCCGAAACTCGTGTTCTGTGCTCACATTCATGAGTATAAGGGTGTCGCAAAGCTAAATGAAACCCTCATAGTTAAAGTTCCGCCAGCTTCGAAGGGCGAGGCTGTACTCTTAGAATTCGAAGACCTCAACAACATCATCGTTAGATTCATCAACCTATAGGCCCAAAAATCTGTTTCCATCTTTGAGCAAGAAAAAAGTGTGCTCGGGAGTCCAGATCAAGCCTATGAGATCGTAATCTTTAGCGCCCCTTACCTTTTCAGGTTTTTGTGGATAGAATATCCCTATCTGTATCCATCTATCATTATCCTCAACAAGAACGACAAACTTGCTTTCGGTCTTTCTAATTATACAATTTCTACGCTCCAAACCGAAGTAATTTGCATATCCAGTATAATGCTTGCTGCCTTCCTTCTGAAAAAGTAGGAAGTCCGAGATCCTAATTTTACCTTCCATTAATCGATCTTCATCGGCATCAATATAAGTTTTTGGATGGCATTGATATCAACATTTAAATTTTTTTGATCACTCTAATCTATCAATTTGATTTACATTAAGTAATACAAATAAATATACAAAAATGTTTAAAAAATAATTCCTAACATGTATATCATAAGCTATAAATATTTTTAACCTAAACTCGTCTACATATGAGTGAGGGGAAAAAGAAGGACATCATCATCTCCTTAAGGGTTCCCGAAAAACTAAAGGAGGAAATGAGCAAAGTTAACGTAAATTGGAGTGAATATCTCCGAAAGGCAATTGAAGATAAGATCAGCAAGGAGAAGATGAAAAAGATCTGGAATGAGATAGAGAGTCTGAAAGACAAAATAACCGAGGGAGCATGAGCTATGATAATTGACTCATCGATAGTCTTAAGTTGGCTTTTGAAAGGAGGGGAATTCGAAAAGGAGTGTTTGAAGCTTAGAGAGGAGTTTGAAAGGGGTAACATATCCCTTAGAGTTCCGGATGTTGTTGTGTACGATGTGTGTATGAAACTCGCAAAAAGTAACATCCCTACAGATATCGCATCAAAGCTCGTTCATTTGGCATCGGAGTATTTGAGGTTCATTTCGGTAAAGCTTGAAGGTCCCCAACTTGCGGAAGTTGTAAAGGTTTGTAGAAATTTAAATGTAGACTTTACCGTAGCTTCATGCATAGTCCTCGCGAATCATCACAGCGATATATATGTAACTGCGGACAAAAATATATATAGTACTTTAATAAAATCAGGATTTAAAATTTCACACATCTCCGATATTTTTTAAAGCTCCAATATAACTCCATCTTTAATTCTAAACCTTCCAAATTCCCTAATAACATTTCCAGATGTTTCCACGCTAATCGTGAAGTTCGTATCGTCGATCATGTTATCCCTATGAATTTTAACTATGATGTCGTAAAGCTCGTTTATCAGAATGTCCACAGATCTTTCACTTGATCTGAATCCGATCAGGGTTATATCATCTGGGAGAATGCTAAACATTTCGAGTATCTTCCCAATGCTGGTATCACCAAGAAGCTCAAAGAAGAAGCCCATACTCGAATGCATTATCAAAACATCATCGTTTTCAAGATCTGCTAAGATTTTAGTAAGTTCAGCAGCCTCCTCTTTGGGATTATCCTGCTCTATGAATGTAAATAGATTGCCAAACTTACATTTGGAATTCTTTCCAACTTTAATTATATTGATCTCGCCAATTACGGATTCTAGCTCGGGAAAACATGTCAATGTATTATCAACAAATTTTATAAATTTTCTATATAAAGCTTCAGAATATAAAATTATTATCTTTCTTTTATTCACGAAATAAGGTAAGATTACTTGCAGGAGTATCAAATCACGAACAAAGGGACATGCACAGATTATCCTAGTTCTCATACCTTCCAATTTGGGAAGGATTCTATTAAATACGCTCAGCATATTAATTTGTATCTTCAAACTGTTCTGTTTATAACAATTTCTTACACGATTGCATGTGTATTACAATTCGTATTACAACTTGTATATCGCTCAATAATTCAATCGGTAAATGCATATTCGAACGTTAAACATGCTATAACAAGCATAATAGTACTGAATCCAACGATTAAGGCTAGTGGACTGAGTATTCCATCCAAATCTCCACTCATCGATTTCCTAACCGCCAATATCGTGGATGTTATTATTGGAAATACCACCGGAAATATCAGCACCGGTAGGAGCATCTCTCTCATCTTCGACTTTACAACCAAAATTGATAGTGATGACACGATTATAACGAAACCGACGTTTCCCAAGGTTACAGATACAACCATCAGAGCCGGATTTGCAACATCCAGGTTGAACAGCCCGATGAATATCGGCAGGATTATCAACTCGATTAAAATCATCAAAACTAAATTGTACATGATCTTACCTATTAAGACACTCGTTGGGGCAATGGGTGAAATCTTCAACCCTTCCAAAGTTTCAAGCTCAACCTCCCTTAAAAAAGCCCTACTGTAGCCCAACATACCAACGAATAAAAACACAAGCCAAAGAAGGGATGGGGCTGTTTTTTTGGCTAAACTCATCGGAATCGAAACGCTAAACATCATGGAGGTTATTAAAGCAAATAGAATCATCAGATTTAGCGTTCCTTTGGTTCTGAATTCAATTTTTAGATCCTTTCTTGCAATTTCAATTGCTTTCATAACCAACAACTCTCAGATATACTTTCTCAAGATCCTCCTCAACATCTCCAAAGTGCATAAGTTTGCCGTTACAGATGATCGCAACCTTGTCACAGATCTCTTCAGCCTCTCTGACGTTATGAGTTGTAAAAACTATCGTTTTCTTCCTGCAGATCTCTGATATATATCTTATGAGCTCTCTCTGCCCCTCTATATCTAACCCGGTTGTTGGCTCATCCAAAATAAGCAAAGGAGGATCGTGCAAGATTGCTCTCGCAATTGAAAGCCTCTGCTTCATACCTCTTGAAAAATTTCTGACCAAATCGTGCTTCCTATTTTTCAATCCAAAGAACTCAAGAATTTCATCTATCAAACCTTCATCCGCATCGTACAGCTTGCAGTAAAACTGTAGGTTCTCATAGGCCGTTAGATCATCGTACAAAAATGTGTTATGAGAAACGATGCCCATCATCCTCCTAACCTCGTAGTTCTTCCATGGTATCTTGCCAAAAACCCTTACATCGCCTTTTGTGGGCTTCAGCAATCCGCTTATGAGCTTCACAATCGTGGTCTTTCCTGCTCCATTTGGGCCGAGTAAAGCTACAGATTCCCCTCTTTCGATCGATAGAGTAATTCCATCCAAAGCCTTAAAATTTCCGAACTTCTTTACGACATCCTTAAGCTCCACCGCTTTCATAGAACCCTGCTTAGGTAGCCAAAGATTACGTTCATAAGTTCATCCTTACTCAAGGCCCTCTGCCCTGCTCCTTGAGCCAGCTTTGGCCTACCTCCACCGCTTCCCTTTATGTGCCTTCCTATTTCCCTTATCAACTCTCTCGCATCGATCCTTTCATCTCCGCTAAATGTGACAACTCTAACTTTGCCTTCCGAACTCATCAAGCAACCAACGCAACCCTTCTCAGCCAGTACTTCTCCGAGCTTGATGAGTTCCTTCATATCGGCATCGACGATTTCTGCAACCACCTTAAGGGAGTCGTATTCTTCAGCGTTTGCAATCAACATTTCAGCCTTGATCTCTGCGATCTCTTTCTTCAGCCTTTCAATCTCCTTTCTCTGCTCCTTCCACTCCTCGAAGAATCTCTCCACGGTGCTTGGAAGCTTCGCCGGCTCAACTCTAAGTATCTCACTTGCCTGTCTTAGCAGACTCTCCTGCTGAGCTATGTAATCTAAGGCAGCCTCACCAGCACAGAATTCGAATCTGATGACTCCATCCTGAATAGATTCAACTCTCATGATCTTTATAAGCCCAATCTCTCCAGTTGTGTTGCAGTGTGTTCCACCGCAGGCCTGTATGTCGTCACCGACCTTAACTATCCTGATCTCCTTGCCCGGCGGAACTCCTCCCTGATAAAGCCTGAAACCGTACCTCTTCTCTGCCTCTATCCTGTTCATCCACTCCCAACTTACAGGCTTATTCGCCAGAACTTCAGCGTTTGCAAGTCTCTCGATCTCCCTGATCTCCTCCTCGCTCGGTCTCTTATAATGGGTTATATCCAATCTCGCCTTAGAGAACTCCTTCCTAGCACCGGCCTGCCATACATGATTTCCAAGCTTTTTCCTCAAAACGTACAGGAGTATATGCGTTGCAGAGTGATGTCTCATATGTCTAAGTCTTCTTTCAACATCTATCAACCCTTTGACCCTCACTCCAACCTCAAACTTGCTTGGATCTTTAACTTTATGCAGGACAATCCCATCTTCCTCATAAACTGCGATAACAGGAACCTTAGTTCCATCGACGATCAGGAATCCGGTATCGTAATCCTGTCCTCCGCTTTCGGGATAGAATGCGGAACGGTTCAGAATTACGTAATCACCTTCTACTCCTATTATTTCTGCCTCAAATTCAAAGAGCTTGGGCTGATCGTAGTACAGCTTTTCGGTCTTCGGATACTCCTTCTTGAGCAACTTACGCTTAGCCTTTTTCTCAGCCTTCGCATGCCTACTCGCAAGCTCAGCGTAGAAGTCCTTTGGAATCTCAACCTCTACTCCTTTCTCCTCTGCGATCTTAACCACGAGCTCCGGTGGAACTCCATGGGAATCGTAGAATTCGACAAGATCTTCCTTTTCAATTCTCTTCTTCTTCTGTATGACTCTCTCAACAAGTTTGATTCCCTTAGCAATCGTTCTCTTATACCTTTCCTCTTCAAGCTCCAATATCTCGTGGATTATCTCCATCGGAACCTCAAATTCGAACACCTTCAGTATCTTCCTGTGAAGTTCAACCAGATCGAAGAGTGTAAGGTTTAGCTCAAGCTCCTCGGCAAGTCTTAAACTTCTTCTGATCATCAACCTTGCAAGGTAACCGGCTCCGGCGTTTGAAGGAACCAAGCCATCTCCAAGCATGAACAGGATAGCCCTCGTATGATCAGCCAAGGCGTAAACCTTCTCCATTGGAACAACTATACTTTCAAGCCTCTCCAAGCTTATTCCAAGCTTTTGGGCAACCTGTCTACGCATCTCCAGAAGCTTCTCCCCTCTAAGCTCGCCCATAACTCCGGCGAGCTTTGAGCTCTCTGCGATTATCCTCTCCACTTCATCATCCCTCTCAAATCCGATGTTGCTGTTGTCGATGATAGCTTCAACGACCTCCGGGAATATGGCATCGTAGACAGTTGGAGTACCCTGACTAGCCCAAACGAACCTCTCTAAGCCATAGCCAGTGTCGACTATGTAGTTCTCCATCCTTCTGAATTTCAATCCTTTGAGCTCTATGTCTCCATTCTCATCTTCAACGAGATTCATGAAAACCAACGTAGCTAACTCTATCCCTCCGACTATAGCCTCCAAGCAAGGCCCCGCATTTCCCCCTCCAACCCAGGGCTCTTCCTTATACACGATCTTCTCCTTCGGAACTCCCAACTCGTTCAGAAGTTCGGTGCAGTATTGTACGGTTTCGTTCTTCCAGTATACATGCTGATTCGGATAGTTGAAGGCATGATGTGCCATCATCTCGAAGAGTGTCAGATGTCTACCGGTTCTTCCCACTGAATCGAGATCGTCCATCCTTATGCATGGCTGGGATATCGTAAGCGGATTTGCTGGTGGAGGGGCTACTCCAGAAGTTACGAACGGTTGGAAGTCGGCTATGGATGCTATCGTTAGGTAGATGTCATCCCTCCATCTCGCAACCACTGGATACCTCTCTATCCTCTCATGCCCTCTCTTTTCGAA
>CAZBFC010000171.1:0-1899 GCA_964491095.1 uncultured archaeon
TTTAAGGTTCGTCGGAAGCTTTAGAAAAGATGATTTAGAAGATTTTGAAACCAATATGGTGATGTAAGATTGTTGATATAGAGTGTTTAAGCCAGTACACAATGATGAATTACCATATATAAGTTTTTTAGGATATTTGAAGAATTTAATATTAACTTTTAATATTAAATACTCTCATTGCATTGAGAGCGGTTATTAGGGATACACCGACATCCGCAAAAACTGCTTCCCACATCGTAGCCATGCCGATGGATCCCAAGGTTACGAATAATCCCTTCACAGCCAAAACGAAAGCTATATTCTGCCACACGATATTTTGGGTTTTTCTCGATAGACCTATGGCCTTTGGAATCTTGGAAATCTTATCGTCCATAATCACGAGGTCTGCTGTCTCTATTGCCGCATCGCTACCAAGTGCACCCATTGCTATACCAACATCGGCTTCAACGAGAACTGGAGCATCGTTTATCCCATCTCCGGCAAATACCGTGTTACCACCGTTTTTAAAGGACCTAACAATTCTCACCTTATCGATCGGTAGGAGTTCGGCGTGAAACTCTTCTATTCCCAACTTCTTAGCTACTATTTCTGCAACCTCCTTGCTGTCACCTGTAAGCATGATGACTCTGCATCCGAGTTTTCTCAACTCAGCAACTGTATCCTTTGCATCCTCCTTTATTTCGTCTGAAACTATAATGTAGCCAGCATATTTGCCATTAACCGCAATGTGCACAACGGTTCCTTCAACTTCGCACGTGTCGTGTTCTATCCTCTCAGCGTGCATCATTGCGTCGTTTCCAGCTATCACCAAGTCTCCATTTATCTTGGCTTTTATACCCATTCCAGCTATTTCCTCGTAATTTTCAACACGATGTTCAAGACCTTTAACGTCGTAAGCGTCGAGTATCGACTTTGCTATCGGATGGCTTGAATTTAGCTCGGCCAATGCCGCAAATCTCAAAACATCCTCCTTACTAAAACCATTTTTTGCAACCACATCCACAACTTTAAACGTTCCCTTCGTAAGCGTCCCAGTCTTGTCAAAGGCAACGATCTTAGCCTTACTCATCAAATCTATGAAGTTGGAGCCCTTAACCAAAATCCCCTCTTTCGCAAACTTTCCAATGCTTGCGAAGTAGCTGAGAGGGACAGACAAAACTAAAGCACATGGACAGGATATGACGAGCAAAACAAGAGCCCTATAAATCCAAGGTGAAAACGGCTCGTTCAGTATCAATGGTGGAATTGTTGCTATACCGACTGCTAACGCTATGACAACTGGCGTATAATAGCGAGCGAATTTCGTTATAAACTTCTCTGCTTTTGCCTTTCTACTTCTTGCCTCTTCAACGAGTTCAAGTATCTTGGAAACCGTAGATTTAGCAAAAGGCTTCGTTACCCTAACCGTAAGCATCCCACTTAAATTTATCATTCCTGATAAAACCTCATCTCCAATCTTAACGCTTCTCGGCTTAGACTCTCCGGTTAAAGCTGAGGTATCAACAACTGATGATCCTTCAACGACAATTCCATCTAACGGAATCTTCTCTCCAAGTCTAACTACGATTAGATCTCCAACCTTCACGTCTTCAGGTCTAACCCTCTCAACTTTTCCATCAACTTTAAGGTTGGCGAACGTTGGTCTTATCTCAAGCAAAGATTTTATGGAACGTCTCGAACGACTTAACGCTAAATCCTGCAAAAACTCGCCCACTCTAAAAAACAGCATAACGGCTACAGCTTCTGGCATCTCATGGATTACGATAGCACCAACGGTTGCTATGGTCATCAATGTGTTTTCATCAAATACTACACCCTTCCCTACGTTTTTCACGGCTTTCCATATGACTTTCCACCCAGCTATAGCATAAGCTGTCAAGAATAGTCCGTATTCTAATA
>CAZBFC010000172.1:0-3141 GCA_964491095.1 uncultured archaeon
AATCGATAAAAATCTTCTTGAGAGAGCTAAGGAATTAGGACTCAACATTAGCTCTTTTATTGAAGAGAAGTTAAGAGAACTTTTAGAGAATTTAAATTTAAGCCAGGGCCCGGATTCGAACCGGGGTCAGGGGATCTGCAGTCCCCCGCATAGCCCCTCTGCCACCCTGGCTCATTTTGGATAAGAGCGCAAGTGATATATAAGGATTGTGGAATGAAAACAGAAAAGCTTATATTTATCCTATCCTTATCATGATTATGGTAATTTTAAATTGATTATTATAATGCGTTTGTATGACACTGTATGTAATCAAATTTTTCGAGCAATAAATTTTTTTAGTGCTTTGTTGACAAATTGATCGCATACCGGGTGATAGACATGCACAAGGAAGAGATCGTGCTTTTGCATTTAGCACTGTTTCACGTAAAGAGGTTCTTCGAAGATGCTGGTATTGCAAACGGACACTTTAAGCAGTATGACGAACTCGGTGTGCAGCCAGTTCACATACACAAAAGCAAAGCAGATCATAAAAAGGCTATAATGTTGTTGTGTAAAGGCATATCCGAGATATTTAAGGAAAGTCCACCGGAGGAGATTTTGAAGAATCCAAAGATTCAGGAGTTGCTTGAGTCTATTGTACGTTGAGGTCTAAGGCCATTAGATATGCATCTTCACCATCGTTGTAGTAGTTTGGGATCACATCGATGATCTTAAATCCATTTTTTTTATACAACTTTTGAGCAACGGTATTCGAAATCCTAACTTCCAACAGAATTCTCTCCTTTCCCCTCTGTCTGCATCTCTCTATTGCTGTTTTTAGCAACTTTGTGCCAATACCTTTTCCCCTAAACTCCCTCTTCACAGCAAACGAAATTATCTTGGCATCTTTTCCTAAATCCATGAGGGCTATATAACCGACAACCCTTCCGCCTATATCCGCAACTATGAGATCACTTCCGAATGTTATGTAAACGTAAGCATCGTAGACTGGATTTCTATTTCCAAATGCTTCTGCATCTATTGCAACTATATCTCTAAAGTCCTTTACATTGTAATCCCTAATCACCACCGATAACACAAAATGTATCTATCTTCAAACATTTAATATGCTTTGCGAAGTTATTGCAGAATTCATAGCTGGGAGGTACAGTGGAAAGGTAGTCGAAGTGGGAATAGGACACTACCATTGCGTTGCAAAGAATCTGATCAAAAAAGGCCTTAAGGTTGTGGCAACAGACTTCAGAGAAGTTGAAGTGCCCGATGGAGTAGAATTTTTTGTTGATGACATCATGAATCCCGATTTAAGGATATACAAGGGTGCCAGCCTGATCTACTCTCTCAGACCCCCTCTTGAGTTATATCCCTTCATAGTATCTGTAGCCAAAGCTGTGAATGCAGACTGCTTGATCCGTCCATTTGGGAACGAATTTGCACAGGATGGCAAGTTGATCAATTATAAGGGTGAAAGGTTTTACTTCTGGCGGAGGTAGTAGTTGTATATCGCAGTTATCAGACCAGCCATCATCGGAGCTATGAAGAATCCAGCAATGCCACCAACCACAGCTCCTCCAATAAATGCGAGCATCAGAACTAGGGGATGGATCTTCGATGTATAACCGACGAAGTATGGTCGAATTATGATTTCGGGTATCAAATACAGGAATACGATCCCAATTACCAAAAACCAGATCGCTGTAGCAACGCTCTTAGTCGCTGCCAAATAAAATGCAACGGGTAAGATTACCATCCATTCTGCAAATATTGGGATCAGTGCAGCCAAAAACATCAATCCTGAGAGGAGAGGTGTAAGGGGTATTTTAAAGTACATGAAAAATGGTATACTCGTGAATCCAATTAGCATCGCAACTATGAAGTTTCCAAACCACAAACCCAAAAATGTCTCATCGATCTCCTTGATGAACTTCCCAAACTCAGCCCTCCTGTCTTCTGGCAAAAGCTTTAGGGTGTTTTCGATAAACCTCTCTCCATCAACCAAAGCGTAGTAACAGACTATTGCAGAGATAACGAAATTCATTAGAAACATTATGAACCTTTTTGTGACATCAAAGGCGGACAGTTCGAACTTACTCTTTATGAGGGCTATTAAGCTTGGTAGGTATTCTAGAATCTTTTTGATATATTCCTCACCAACTCCAGCATCTCTCAAGATCTTAGCTATATTTGCCTCGAGCTCACTTTGATGTGTGAGTATGTATATCACCTGATTGATCCCCTGAAATATTCCGTAGAACATCAGAAAGAATATCGGTATTACAATTACAAGGGTTGTAAGAGCTGAAGATAGAATTCTACCGATCCTTTTCTCAAGTCTCTTCTTGATGGGCTTTGCAACGTAGGAAAAAACTATACCCATTACAATACCATCTAAAAGCGGTAGGAAGAAGTAGAATGTAAGCGCGATTACTATCAGTACGCTGATAATGAGAACTACAGCCCACTTAGTTTCGTCTTTCAAATCGTTCACCCCATAAGTTTAATGTCAATCACTTTTTAAAGAACTTAAGAAAACCTTTTTTCCTTTTTTCTTCAACCTTAGCCTCAATTCCAGCAATTTTAGCTGCCAACTCTCTTATTGCCTTTGATGCTGGACAATCTGGCGATCTGAGAACTACCGGCTGGCCGAAGGACACGGACTTCTTAACCTCAGGATCCTCAGGAATGATAGCCAAAACTTCTCCACCCAAGATCTTCTCGATTTCCTTTTTATCCATTTCAAAACCACTTTTAGTCCATCTATTCACAACTATTCCCATAAGTTGAGTTCTAAGCTTTTCTGCGATTATCTTAGTCTTTAAAGCATCTGTAACCGATGAAATATCGGGATTCACTACCAAAAGTAACTCCTCAGCAGATTCCAATCCTACGAGAGCGATCTTACTCAAACCAGAAGGACAATCAATTAGAATGAACTCAGTTCTATCCATCAACTGAGCAACGACATCCTTAATCAAATCTGGATCTGCGGATTTAAGCCTATCAAAGCTCAACCCAGCCGGGATAACCTTAACACCGCCCGGCCCTGTATAAATCGCATCATCAACCTTAGCCTCACCAGCCAAAACATCCTGCAGAGTGGTAGGCATGCCCTCCATACCCAAAACTAACTCAAGATTCGCCATA
>CAZBFC010000173.1:0-2346 GCA_964491095.1 uncultured archaeon
TAACCTTCCCAAGGTTTTGGTCTGTTTCTTCGCATGTAGTCGTATTGAATTCTTTCATTCGTTAGTGTAAACGTTATGACCTCCAAGAAACCCAAACCGATCATTATCTCTCTGGCAATCTCTTTAACCTCGTTCCACGGATGAGTCAAACCGATCGTATTCGTTTGGGGGTATTCGGGCTTTATTCTATCATAGCCGTAACCTATCGCGATATCTTCGATTACATCCCATTCATGCATTATGTCTGCCCTGTAGGGCGGTATAAGAACTTCCACGAATTGATCGTCGATTTTTTCAACTCCGAATCTCATCCTCTCCAACGCTAGCTTGATCTCATCGTCGCTAAGCTTAAACCCCAACAAGCCTTCTATTTCGGATTTCGAGACCTTCATTCTCTTTGGGCTTAAATCGGGAGTTCTGTAAGTCTTATCTGGATAGATAACCTCCACGGATTCTATGATTCCTCCCCTATCCGCAAGCATCGTTGCAAGGATGTTCAAAGCCTTATCTACGTTCTCATCGAAACCCGTAACGTCTATGAACAGATCCGTCGTAGCTTCGGTAACTCTTGTCTTCTCTGCATTTATTATCGGCGGAAATGAGATCGCCTCGCCTTTAGCATCGACTATCATCGGATACCTGTCCTTTCCGGCCAATATGAACGCAAATTGCTTTCCCTTTGGATGTTCCTTTAAAATTTCTTCTACGGTCATTATTCTATCGAAATCTAGCGGGACAAATGCAAAAGATGAATCTACAGCTTTATAGGTTAGAGGAAAGTTAACCTTACTTAGATCGTGAACGCCGATGGCCATCTTTCTTCTGTTTCTTCCGATCGTCCAGTGTAGATCTTCCTGAACTTCCATAAGTGACCTTATAACTTCATCACTCATCTTTAAGCCTTTGACTACGCATCCTGCAATCCTTGGCCTGACCTCAAGCACAGAAGGATCGACGTAGATCTTCCAGTTGCCCTGCTTGACTTCATAATGTTTATAACCGAGTTCTATGTCTAGGAATCCTCTCAAAGCTCTTGCTACTCCTTCAACGCTGTATAAGTCTGGACGGTTTGGGAAGAACTCTACGTCAATATGGTCTTCCTCAACCCTTTCGATGTCACATCCCAGCATCGGCAATCTTTTGAGTATAACCTCTCTATCAACGCCCACAAGTCTTTCGAGCTCGTCCCAGTAGAGCGTTATCACTGGCATGGTATCACATATCTGCAAGCTTGTAAACGATTTATAAGCGTTAACATATAACCTAGGATGCATCTAGATGCATGAGATACGTTACTGTTATACATAGCAGAAAAGTTTATAATCCAGTTGTCATCTGGTCTCACGGTGTCAATACTTTGAGAGTTTAGCTTATGATTACTATTATAATAAGAATTATTATTCTATTGCTGGAAAGATTTTTAAGGTTAAAAAAATTAAATCAACTTGATGGTTGGTAAAAAACTCTTGGTTATCACAGAGTTTAGTATGGATGGGTATTCGTTTCTTGCAAGGTTAGCTTCAAGGCATGACAAAATCATCTGGATAGCTTCGAATCCCTGCATACCCTATAAGATGCTTAAAACTCTATCTTATGCTGGTGAGTTAAAATTGTTCGGCTTTCGTAAGGATTGTGGAAGGTTTGTCAACCCTACAAACCTTAATGACATCTGTGCCGTTTTTAAATCCGAGCAGAATATAGAAGATGCATGTGTTGTTCTGTCATGTATATCCGAACTTCTGATGCTCCACAGAATAGAGAAAGTTTACTGTTTTCTTCTTGGATTAATTAACCGTACAGAAAGCTTGCTTGGTATGCTCATAGAAGATGCACAAGATAAAAGATATGAACTTTTGATTTCAACGTTATTTGATGCTGTTTTTAGACTTAAAAAGGAGTTTGCTATTAACGATTGGGAAATGGTATTAACACATCAAAAAATTAATTGTAACAATTACTACTGACTTATTCTACCAGAACTTTCCCTACGTATATGATTGTATTCGTTGGAATGTGAATAACTCTGAGTTCTATAGTTGTTTCCGATCTGATTAGAGGTACGGTTTCGTTGAATGTAACTTTATCTCCGCAACCGATTATCCTATCTTCGATGGCATCACCATAGGCATAAATATCATATCGGGTTGAGTTCCAATGGTAGACGAAACACCTGAGCGAATCGTTCCAAACTAACTCGTATGCCGCGTTGGTGGAGATATTTACAATTTAAGGCCTTACAAATGAGAGGATCATCCTCATATAAAGTTGCAATGAATAAATTCCCACCGTTTGAATTGATGGCTAACGGGGCATCTTCAAGAACGAATTCAGCTCGAGGAAAGCTCT
>CAZBFC010000174.1:0-5302 GCA_964491095.1 uncultured archaeon
TTCCAAAGGGCATCAACTATCTCTTTGCTTTCTCCAAACAGAACCGCCGGCATCGCACATGAGCAGGCTATGAGCACACCCGTTTTCTTCTCAACCATATCAAGGTACTCATCTTCACTTACAAAATCCCTCCGTTCAAAGCTGATGTCCAAAAATTGTCCCTCACATATTTTAACACATACATCCGCAAGCATATCCACAGCTTTAATCAGATTCTTTGCTTCAACGTCACATTTCGTGAGAATCTCAAAAGCCTCAGCAAAAAGCGTATCCCCAGCCAGTATCGCCGTAGGCTCGCCAAAGAGCTTGTGAACAGTCGGAACTCCCCTTCTCATCTCGTCTCTATCCATGATATCGTCATGAATTAAGGTGAAGTTGTGGATAGTCTCAATAGCAACTGCAGCCGGCAAGATCTTTTTCCAATCCCTTCCAAGTACTTCGGTCGATATCAAGCTTAGAACTGGTCTGAGCCTTTTTCCTCCGGCTTTTATGAGATGTCTGCATGCTTTGTATAATCCTTCAGGCTCTTTAACTGGCAGGAACTCCTCTATAGCCTTATTGATTATCTCAGCCCTTTTTGCTACTTCTTTTTTTATGTCCATCATCCCACCTCTCTGCTCCTACAAAACTTTGCCACATCGTAACCCCTCAGTTCGAGCCAGTCCTTAAACTTGCCAGTTATGAATATCGTAATCGCCCTTAGTTCATATACCCTTCTACATCCGGTTAAAAACATTGCAGTTTTTAAGCCTCGAACGTAGTATTCTATCAGATTCTTCACACCCTCGACACCTTCCTCAACGACCGCCTTCAAAAAAGGTAGTGCTGCACTTCCAAGCTTTGCTCCCAAAGCCAAAGCCTTTGCAAGATCCAAACCACTTCTCAAACCACCAGTGGCTATAACTGGCAGAACATCATAACATTCAGCAACACAGAAGGCTGTAGGAATCCCCCAATCCCAAAAGTCTAAGCCAACGTCCCTTGCAATACCGTTTGCCCTATAGACTTCAACTCCGCTCCAGCTAGTTCCTCCCTTTCCACCGACGTCTATAGCATCGACTCCAGCCAACTTGAGCCTTATTGCAATCTCTCTCGATATGCCTGCTCCAGTTTCTTTGACTATTACCGGAACCTTGATCGACGAACATACCTCCTCTATAGCTTTAAGCCCTCCCTTAGCGTTCAGATCGCCTTCCGGCTGAATAACCTCCTGCAGGAAGTTCAGGTGAATTGCAACGGCATCAGCATCTACCATCTCAACTGCCTTCTCAACGAATTCAACTCCGTGCTTTAGGACTTGCGGCAGGCCGACGTTTGCATATATGAAGGCTTTGGGTGCGTACTCTCTGACTACGGTGAAGCTATCGGCAACGCTTTCATCCTCTATTGCAGCCCTCTGACTTCCAACGCCCATTCCGATGCCCATCTCCTCAACGGCCATTGCCAGGTTCTTGTTTATCTCCTTTGTTTCTGGATGCCCTCCGGTCATCGAAGCAATCAGAAGGGGGGCAGAAAGCTTCTTACCAAAAAATTCAACCTCAGTATCGATCTCACTGAAGTCTATCTCCGGCAAGGCTTTGTGAATGAGCATCACATCCTCAAAGCCTGTGTATTCCGATTCGACCTCTTCTTCCAAGCATATCCTTATGTGTTCAAGCTTCCTGTCTGAGGTCTTCAAGCTATCAACCCCTCACCAGCGTTCCAACTCTCTCACCCTTCAAAAACCTATCTATATCTCTCGCATGAAAAACGAAGGCTTTCAATCCGTATTTAAGTATAAGCTCAACCTTTCCCCTCATCCCGCCGGTGACATCCGACTTTCCCGAATCTACGTTTTCGAGGAACTCGATGCTCGATAGTTCATCGACGACGGAACCTCTTACGATCACTCCCTCAACATCGGTTGCAAAACCGATTCTATCCGCTTTAAACACCTTAGCAAGTTCGACGACTATTCTATCGCCTGAGAGTACCTCAAATTTCTTTTCGGTTACATTGTAAACCATATCACCGTGCATCACCGGTATGAAACCCTCATCCATCATTGCCCCTATATATTCGGCATCGAACGTAAGCTTACCATCAACCACTTTAAACGACGATAGGGGATGGATCGGAATTGGATTCAATCCAAACTTTCGCAGAGCAGAGCAAACGAGGAAGTTTAAGGATACACAGGATAGATGCGTAACCGCAACACCACCGATATCCTTAACCTCCTTAAGCCTGTACCTAACAACGTGAGGATGCCCAAAAGAACCTACACCGTGCACGAGTATCAGTTTATCTCTAAGATTCTCCGCTATATCCTTAGCTATCCTTTCAATTTCCTCCAATTTGGCCTTATTTACTGCACCGACGCTTTTGTCGGTTATCACCGACCCACCTATCTTCAGAATCAGCATCGTCCAAAACTGGACAAGATTATAATAAACGTTTTTCCACTCTAGCCATGGACTGGCGATGTTTAAAGGGGGATGGCGTAAGATTCTTCGAACTGTTGAAAGATGATGTGATATTTCTGTTCGCAATTGGAAATACAAAAACTGCTGAGATTCCTGGAATTACGGTTGCTGGAGCAAATCCAAATTTGATAAAGTTCACACCTCCGGCGGATGTGGAGTTACTCTACTACGGAGAGTGCAAGGTCATCCCCTTCCCTCCGGCCACCCCAGATGGTAAACCTACTCCAGCTGTAATAACATACACGGCGTTGAGGCTTACAAACGTACCCTTCTTCGTAGTCGATAGCGGCTTGATCGTTAAACCAAACGTTCCATACGTAAGCATAGATGCTCCTGTTGGAGAGAACATCGAAGTCAAGCCAGCTATGAACATTGAAGATGTCGAAAGGGCGTTCAAAAATGCAGTTGAGTTTGGAAAACAGATCTCAAAGCTTGCAGATGTTTTGATGATCGGAGAAAGCATACCAGCAGGAACTACAACGGCTTTGGCCATTCTGAGAGCTTTGGGAATAAAGACGATGGTTTCCTCAAGCATGCCTTCAAATCCCGTTGAAATTAAAGAGAAGGTCGTTGCCAAGGCTATGGAAAGGATCGAAGGCAACGAAAATCCGTTGGAGTTGATCGCAAAGGTTGGAGATCCGGTTATGATTGGAGTGTGCGGAATTGCGATCGGATCAAAAAAGCCCGTAATATTGGCCGGAGGAACTCAGATGGTTGCGATGTCCCATCTGATAAAGATGATGAAGGATACTGATATTGCAATAGCAACAACCGTCTACGTTGCGAATGACAGCGATGCTTTAAATTATGCCCCTTGCCCAGTTGTAATAGCGGATCCAGGATTGGCGAATTCGGTAAAGCCTGGATTGAGGGCATATGCGGAAGGGTTCGTTAAGGAGGGAGTTGGAGCTGGAGGAGCTACTTTACTAGCTTATGCGAGGGGATTCAGCAAAGAAGAGTTTTTAAAAGAGATAGAAAAGAGTTATGAAACCGTAATTGAGAGCAAGCTCTGAGGCTTTTCAAATAGCTCTATAAACTTCTTTGCGATCTTATCACTCCTGTTTTCTTCAACGAACCTCTCAGCGGCTTTAATAATATTCTTTCTGAATTCCTCATCTTCAATGATCCTCATGAGCTTTGCCTTGAGATCTTCGACGTTTTCGTACACGACGGCAGGCTTAACTCCATCGTACTCTGGCAACGTTTCAAAGTGTCTGGTGTTCGGGACTACGGTTGGAATCAACGCACCCAAGCACTGGCAGAGTGTTGAGGAAACTACCACATTTCTAGTTTGTCCCTTTGGAATCAGATGGATGTCAGAGGAATGCAAGTATCTAAATACCTCCTCGTTGCTTAGCCTTCTCCTCTCCTGCTTAAGCCACGGCTTGTTGAAAGGCAACAAACCATCCGACCTGATGACCCTGTACGTTAAGTCGTATCTCTTCGATAGCCAGTCCAAAGCCCTTATGAAATCTAGATACTCTCCTGCTGGTTGTCTTCCGAAGCTGAAGAATACCAACCCATCTTCGGCAAACTTTCTGTTGCCGTTGACGATCGGATGGCAGGGATACGGAATAACGCGTATTATGTCTCTGTACTCTGGAAGCATCTCGTTGATGAACCTCTCATCAAAGACTACGATTGCATCGAAGATCCTCATGTCGGAGTACTTGATGTGATCCCTACAACCTTCGTGAATCACTGCAAATACCTTCGTTCCTCTATCCTTAAGCTTCTTGACGAGCTTTTCTACATCGCCATACGGAAGGCTTGCATAAGATTCGACTATGAAGAGATCGAAGCTCTCTGAGAGAACTTTCTCCATCTCTATCTTTCCGTTACTCATGGTTTGAGGATCGAGCTCATCGTAGCATCTTATGACGAAGTTTTCCTCCTTATCCCTTATTATTCTATGATGCCACCACTTGTTTGCGGAGTTAACATGAGGTGCGAAGATCTTAACGTAATGACCCATTTTTATAAATTCATTTGCAATCAATTCAGCATGCATTGAAATTCCGCATGTAGCGTTCCACCTTGAAAGAATCCCTATAGAATACATAGTCATAATTATTATAGGGCGACAATTAAACTTTACCCTCGCCAAGTGATAATTTTCTGATCTCTCAAATTTTAATTTTAAGATTTTAATTTATATTTTAAAATTTGATTATGATTCAACGATATTGTATTGTTGTAAAAATTCATTCAGAAATAATTATCAAAATTGGTAATGATGCTGTATTATTTAAATAATTCATCAATATTGTTGCTCAAAATTCAAAATTAATAATTAATATTGCAATATATAATTTTTAATCGTAAGCGGATAAAGGCCTCCTCCTTCCAACTAACCATCTTAACGCTATGAATATTGCCAAGCTTAGGATTATCAGAAGAACGGCTATCGGTCTCGAAGCTCTCAGTCCGTAATTTTCGAAATACTCCATAACCAGGATCTGCGCCGTCTTTGGGTAATAGGCAACTATTAAAATCGCTCCAACCTCACTCATAGCCCTGGCAAATGTCATGATCGCTCCGCTCAGAATTGAAGGCAATGCCAAAGGTAAACTTATCGTAAAGAAGGTTCTTAGCTTTGTAGCTCCCAAGGTTCTTGCCACGTGCTCAAGGTTCTCATCTACAGCCAAAAATCCATCTCTTGCAGAGTTTATTGTAAAAGATGCCGAAACGAAGAGCATGGCTAGGATTATTCCGACGTAGTTGTCAACTATCGCTGATGAGAACGTTATGATCAGCATTATACCCACAACCGAATGTGGAATAACTATTGGAACATCGACAAGCCCTTGAACTATACTCTTCCCTCTGAAATCCTT
>CAZBFC010000175.1:0-9946 GCA_964491095.1 uncultured archaeon
ATAAAAATCTTTATTGATTTTTTTATAAGCCTTTCAAAAGTACATCTTCAGTTCATTGATGGTATTACATCTGCCTAGAGAAATTAAAATATTCTACTCTAGACTTTTGTTTTCTCTTCTTCCTCAAATTTAGGGATACAAATTCCTCCATTTCCAATCCAATACTTACAACTCCAATAATTACACTCAAATTTGCTTATGTTTCTCAATCTTTTTTGGCAAAACATATCAATATAGTACTTATATTCAAAGATTCTTAAAACTTTCCTTACTTTTCAGGAAAAACCTTGGATTACTTTTAATTATTGCGTAATCATTAAAAGTTAGGAGTATCATGACTGGGGCAAAGAGAGAAATTCTGGGATTGAGCAAAATTACGTACAAGTTCCAAGTTACAATTCCAAAGAGAGTGAGAGAGGAATTCAATCTTAAAGAGGGAGACATAATCGTATTTCTAAAGGAAGGTAACAGACTAATCGTCATGAAGAGTACCGAAATTTAACCTTAAAATATTATAAAAGAATGGTGATGACCACCACATTGTGTACGGCTTAACTTAAATAGATCATCAACAGTATTGCACGCTACCAATTATTTTGTAATATCGAAATTAATATCGAAATGAAGCAAGCTAATAGTTTTAAAAGTGCCAACGCCTTCTGGTGAAGATGGGGGATTTTGTGAAAATGTGAACCGACAAATTAAACCTCAGATGATGTAAAATTCAAATATGAAGTGCGAAATCTGCGAAAATAAAGCTACTACGATCTGTCCGAGGTGTTACAGATATGTATGCGAAAGATGTATCGATCCGATTACGATGTACTGCATAGACTGTTCATCGTTCAAAAGAGCGCAAGAGGAAGACTATGTGAGAATTATTGAAAGCTTGAAGAAGAAAATTGAGTTTATAGAGAATTCCATGGAGAGGTGCTTCGAATGTCCGTTACTGAAGGACGAAATTATGAGAAGTATGAGAATTTTAAAGGAGTTGGAAATTGTGGCAAAATCTGAAGGATTTGAGAATCTTTACGATAAAGTCTTAAGCATAAAAGATAGAGTACAGAATATTGGAATAAATTATCTTGTTAAATTCAAAATGAGAGCGCTTGAAAATAAATAAATTTTGTATATTTTTTAATCGTTAGTTAAATGAATAACAATTAAATACTCCATCAAATTAAACTAGAATTGTGGCTGGGTTGAGAAGACTCGTACTGGATGTTTTAAAGCCTCACGAACCGAGCAATATAATACTGGCTTTAAGACTAAGTGAAATTGAAAATGTGGAGGGAGTCAACCTTAGCCTATCCGAGATGGATCAAAATACCGAGACGTTGAAGATCACGATAGTGGGTAACAATATGGATTTTGAAAAAATAAAGAAGGTTATTGAAGATTTGGGAGCCGTTATACACAGCGTTGATGAGATCGTAGCTGGTAATGTTATTGTTGAGAGGGTAAAAACTGAGCAGGATTAAAATTCTAGTGCTTCTTTTATAGCTTTTGGGATCATCTTGATCAAATCGTATGCTGTGTAGTTGTAGCCAAAGTTATCTAGGCACAAATCTCCAGCTCTTCCGTTAACGAACGCTGAGGCACATGCACTCCAGAACGCATCGTTTAAAGCTAGAAATGCTCCGGTGATCCCAGCCAAAACATCTCCGGTGCCACCAACTGTCATTCCAGCGTTTCCGCTTTTGTTTATCTTCACACGATTGCCGTCGGTTATTATATCCTCCTTCCCCTTAAGTAGAATCGTAGCTCCTATTCTTTTCGCTACCTTCTTCGCATTCTCCAAATTGGCATCTAAGCCGAAAACTTTCTTGAATTCTCCAGCATGTGGGGTTAAGATGCATTCGACTTCTTCTGGTATATCTGAAATTAAGCCATCAGCATCGAGCACGGCTTTATTTACATTTTTCAGAAACTCCGCAACGAACTCCTTAAACTCTTCATTCCTTCCAACTCCCATTCCTATAACTGCAACATGGTGCCTCTTTGCAATTTCCACTATCTCATCCAAATGCTTTGGCGTTATGGCATCTCCACTAACCTTTCTTACTATCAGGTTGGGTGAGAACGAAGCTACTATGCTGTAGATCCTTTCTGGAACGACCAACGTTACTATGTCCGCTCCGGTGTAGTACGAAGCTAACGCAGCTAAAACCGGTGCTCCTGTGTACTCTCCTCCACCGACAATTAAAATCCTACCGTGATTCCCCTTGTGACTAGCTTCAAACCTCTTGTACGTAAGCTTAACATCTCCCGGCCCCGTAAGCATCTCGATCTCCTTCAGAATTCCGATATCCTTAACTATTAGCTCACCAACGATCTCCTTGGCTTTGAGCAACCCCGGCTTAGCCTTGTGAAATGTGATCGTATAATCCGCCTTCACAGCGTCCTCATACTCTCCCGTATCTGGATTTAAGCCGGTAGGCACATCAACGGCGAAAACTGTGGCATTAGAATCATTTATAATTTCAACTGCCTTTGCATAGGGTTGCCTGAGCTTACCTCTAACTCCTGTACCGAGCATACCATCAACAACAACATCAGCATCTATACCTTTCAGCATCGTCGAGTCTCTAACTTCAAAAATCTTAAATCCGCATTCCTTCAAAATTTTGAAGTTTCTTAACGCTATTTCGGTTCTTATATCCTTTGCCGATCCCATTAGGTATATTTCGATGTCAAATCCCTTGAGGTGTCTTGCCGCAACGAACGCATCTCCTCCGTTGTTGCCTAAACCAGCGAATATCGCAACCTTGCAAGGCTCAAATCTCTTGGAAATCTCTTCAGCAACCCCCTTTCCAGCGTTTTCCATCAACTGAAGCCTAGATAGACCGTAATACTCACAGTTGGTATCTACAACCATCATCTCCTGCGATGTGATGGTTTCCATGAATAAATCACAATCATGATTGTTTATAACGTTTTTATGAATCGTTAACTATATCGGTTGAAATTTCAACTGAATTATGATGGATGAATATCAAAAGAGATTGCAAGAGTTCAGGGAGCATTTCGGAGATCTAATCGATGAGGAAACACTAAAACTTCTGGTTGATTACAGCTTTGGGAAAGTTCCAACCACAAAGCTGAGCGAACTTGCAAACAAGAGGGGTAAGGTTGTTGTTGAAGGTGTGATCGAGAAGATCTTGAGCGTTAGGGAGTTCATTAAAGATGGAAGGAAGGGGTTGGTTGCAAATGCAATTCTTAAAGATGAGAACGCAAGGGTTAGGGTTACGTTCTGGAACGATTCAGCGGAGCTTATTAAAGCTGGAGATATAGCCGAAGGTTGCAGGGTTAGACTTAAGGGATTCATAAAGAAGAGGGATAGCATCGAGCTATCTGTAAACGATCCTTCGGATGTTGAAATATTGGAGGATTCGAGGGAGAAAATCAGGGGTATAGTTCTGGCAACGAACGGCATTAGAGTTGCACTGAAGTATGGGAGCTCTGTGAAAATATGCCTATTGAAATGCAAAGCTGAGCTTAGGAGGGGGGATGTAATAGAAGCTTTGGGTTTTGGAGATGATGAATTTATAATTACCGAGCTTAGAGTAATCAATCATGTTGAAACAGATTTTTCAAATGTATTTACGCCAATATCCAGAATCATTCCGTTGCAGAAGGTAAACATAAGGGGTAGGGTTAGTGGGTTAAATGGATTGAGGCTCGTTAAAGGAAAAGACTTAGCAGAGATATTCATTTCTGATGAAACCGATAGGGTAAAGGTTTTGCTCTGGGGGGAGCATGCAAAGCTTTATAGGGAACTCGATGTCGGTGATTTAATTGAGATTTACAACGCTTACCCGAAGATAGGTTGGGATGGGGAAATCGAGGTTCACTGCGGCTGGAGTTCCCTATTGCAAAAGCTTTAATTAACATTTTGCTGAAGGTTTGTTATGGATCAAATAATCTACATCGGCCCAGTGATGCTCGATGAGCCAGAGGAATTTAGTTTGGACGAGTTCGTTAGGCAGGCTATTGCATTGGAAGCTGAGAGGTTATTCTACTCAAATGGAAGGTTGTTTTTGGTTGATTACGATACTCTTCACGGTATAATCGATGGAAAGTTTGCGATAGTTGAGTTGATTAGCTACGCTTCATTCTGCGAGGTTGGCGATTACAGAAGTTGGGTTCTTTACTATGGAAACGACGACACGGTGGAGTATGTTAACAAGATAAAAGATATAAGAGGTGACACGACGATTTTACCCGTAATAAGAACAAATGATAGATTTATAAGAAAAATTGAGGAATATATAAAGAAAGGAAAATACAGATCGTTTTCAAAAACCAGAGAGATAAGGGAGAAGGTTATGAGGGAGGAAAAGATCGAACTGAGGTAAACCTCGGGTATGAACTTGTATGATTCTGTAGTAATTATTAATATTTTCTATTAAACTAAATAGCAACTAAAAAATACTCAAATTTTCATCGCATCTTATGGATTTACTTCTGGCGCTGATTATCATCGCAGGACTTTACATGGCTTGGAATATCGGTGCAAATGATGCTGCAAATTCGATGGCAACATCTTACGGTAGTAAAGCTCTAACGTTAAAGCAGATAGTCATTATCGCTTCGATCTTGGAATTCTGTGGAGCCGTATTCTTTGGCAAGAACGTCACGCATACAATTGCAAAGGGGATAGTTCCGATAGACCTTTTGAATGAGCATCTGGTTGTGATTGGAGCTTTAGCTGCACTGCTTTCGGCTGGATTTTGGATTACCCTCGCAACCTATTATCAGCTTCCAATTTCTACCTCGCATTCGATAGTTGGAGCCATGCTTGGTTTTGGATTGGCTGCGGTTTCTCAAAACTATTTAAAGTTATCGGACATACATTGGGATGTAATGGGTAAAATCGTTTTAAGTTGGATAATTTCTCCGATATTCGGTGCAATTTTGGCGTTTTTCATATTCACCCTAATCAGGATGTTCATCCTCGCGAGGTTTGATATCGATAAGGTTGAGCACGTGTTCAAATATCTTCAGATTGGAACTGCCTGTTATATGGCTTTTGCGCATGGTAGCAACGATGTAGCAAACGCGACAGGTCCTATAGCAGCTGCTTTGGGTTACATGGGGCAACAGATGCCAGTATGGATAATATTACTGATAGGTGGTCTGGGAATCTCAGTGGGTATCGCAACTTGGGGTTACAGAGTTATAGAGATGGTTGGAACTAGGATTACAGAATTAACACCCACAAGGGGTTTCTCAGCAGAATTTTCAACTGCAACAACCGTTCTATTAGCTTCATATTTTGGCATGCCTATTTCAACAACCCATACTCTGGTGGGGAGTGTTATAGGTGTTGGTTTGGCGGGAGGTTTGGCTAGCGTAAACTTAAAGATCGTAAGAAAGATAATAGCATCTTGGTTACTCACGGTGCCAGTTGCGGCTGGGTTGGCCATAGCTCTGTACACCGTGATGGTGGTATTCCTATGAAGTTTATCAGGAGCGTTACGGAAGTTTTTGGATATTCCCCATTTGGAGCTTTAAAGCAACATGCTGAGCTCTGTGGAAAAGCTATAGGATTGCTCCAAAAGCAGTTTGAGGCTTACAGAAGGGGAGAGTTCGATAAGGTTGAAAAATTTAGAGATGAAATAGATGAACTAGAATATAAGGCTGATCTGATAAAGGAGGAAATTAGAACGAATTTAACGAGATCTTTGCTCTTACCAGTCGATAGGCATGATCTACTGCACTTTTTGGAAGTTCAGGATGGGATAATAAACTACTGCGAGCATGTTGGACATATGGTCACGTTTAGGCGCGTTAAGGCTCCAGAAAATATTTGGAGAGAGTTTGAGATACTACTTGCGAAGATAATGGAGACTGTAAATAAGTATGAGGAACTTGTGGATCACATTTCGAGACTCATAGCTTCGTCGTTTACAAAGAGGGAAGTGGAGGATGCGATGTTTCATGTTAAAGAGGTTGAGGAACTTGAGCACGAATGCGATTTAATTCAGATCGGCCTGTACAATCTGCTGTTCAATGCTGAAGGAATGGATCCCCTCGATATACATCTCATGGTTACGTGGGTATCCCATCTGGGAGAGATAGCGAACTATACAGCGAGAGCGGCCGATAGGTTTAGGATCATGGTCCTGGGAAGGGGTTAATCCTTACCCATGTACATCACAACGTTGACATTTTCCCTCATAATTAGTCTCTCCTTAACTACCTCAAGTATCTTTGGCTTTCGATGTTTTCTTTTTTATCGATAACTTCAATCACTATCGGTAGATCGACAGAAAGCCTGAGGATAGATGTTGAACTTATTTTTCCGAAGCCATAAATTCCTCTTATAACTGTAGCTCCAGCTAAACCCTCCTTGAAGAGTTCTACAAGGTACTTGTGAAGGGGTTTTTCTCATATTTATTCGACTTACCTATAAAAATTCTGAGCTTCCTCCATGCTTAACGTCTCCAAATTATGAATGCAGTTGCTCTACCTAGATACACGGCTGTTAGTGTCAATGACAACGTAGCGATGATATTTAGAACGAATAAAAGTCTAAAGGATTCATGACTGCTAACGTTCCAATGGGAAAGGTTGTAAATCCTGAACAATTCCGCTTATTACATACCTTAGAATGGCACCAACAAAACCTACCAAACCTATAAGTAAGAAGTTTAGCGTAATTCCACCTCCATAAGTTTTAAGCTAGCAATTGCGTAGTAGCTATCTTCAAGCGTGGAGATTCCTCCATATATACTTCTTCTAAATCCTCCATCTGGATTTTGAAGCGATAGAATGTATTTGATCGTCTTTTCATTTCCATAGTTGTAACCTATAATGTTTAAAATTGAAACAGCGTAAAATGTTTCTTCCAGATACGGTGGATAAGCATGTGGATGCTTTGCGAAACCACCCTCTTCACATTCGTGCTCTATTACAAAATTCAAAACATCTCTATCCCCCAAAATCGAAGTAGCGTAGAACGTATCCTTTAAATTTGCCCTTCCTGTTCCATAACCTCCATCACGCTTGAACTGTTTAACGAAATCGTAAACGTTCTCTGGAATATCCGTACCTACAAGCCTTAAAGATGTTACTATCATGTAAATCTCTCTAAGGATGTTAGGATTCTCAAACGAATATGTAGCTGTGATTCCAAATTCACGTCCCAAATCGGATTGATACTTCCTATTCATAGCTTCTTCAAGCCTTTGGAGCAAAAATTCAGAATAGTCGGGTAAGTCCACATTCAGAATTGAAAGGGTACTGTAAACATAAAATATTGAATGGACGTTTGTATCTATCCTACTGAGCAAAAATTCGACCAGTTTTTCTTCGTTTTCAATCTCAACGTTTATCGCATTTAAAATGTAAACCGCATAGAACGTTTCAGAGAGTGAGGAGGGAAGGGGATTACAGAACGTAAATCCACCATCGTTGGATCTCCTTTTAAGCACGAAATCCTTTAGCTTTTTAACGTCTATCGGCGATCACCCCGTAACTATCTTTGACCTCTGCCTAAACTCTATCTCTAACTCAAGCTTCTTAGCATCCGCATCAAACTCTACTTCTACCTCTATCGGTTCGGTGAAGCTGAATCTTATAATCCAATCTTCGGATGAGATTTCTATCTCATTATCCTTCTCTATTTGATCTGCAAGCTTTCTTAGGAATTCCACAAGCTCATCCTTAGTTAGATACGTTTCAAACTCGAACTCACCGAACTCGATCATCTTCTTATCCCTATGCACTGGAAGCTCAACCATCTAACATATTTGGAATCATAACATATATAAATTTTCTTAGGAATTTTATACTTGATGATACTCGATGCGATAGGTTCAAAGAAGAGGTTGCTGATACTTAAAATGCTCTCAAAGGGTGAAAGATGTGTTAGCGAAATAATGGAAGAACTCGGAATGGATGGTAAAACTGCTAAACATCATTTAGATGTGCTTGAAAGGGCAGGATTGGTAGAAAGCAGGATTGTTGGAAGAAGAAAGATTTATAGGTTGATCAAAGAAATAAGAATTGAAATTTCACCTCCTCCAAAGAGAAGATTCATAGTGGCTGTCAGCTCAAAAAGAGAATGTCAAGTTTAGGTTTTTTCAGGATTCTTCTCTCTTCAGCCATCTCGTAAAGCTTTTCGATCGCTTTAACGACCTTTGGCGGCATCTCATAGGTATATTCATTCACATACATCAGCGCAAATTTTTTGACAAGGTCTCTGCTTAACCCTCTTGAATATTTCATAGCATGTTGCAAAGCCTCATCTACATTCTCTAAAGCAAACTTTATGCTTTCTCTCATGACTCGCAGAAACTCCTTCTGATCATCTTCTGGAATTCTCCGGTTTATCACGTTTACACCCAAGGGCAGAGGTAGCCTCGTCTGTTCGAACCACCACTCCCACAGATCCAGGATCTTCGTTAAACCGTGCAGTTCGTACGTTATCTGACCTTCATGAATAAGAAGACCCGCATCAACCTCGCCAGATTTTACAGCATCGATTATCTTATCGAATCTCATTTCTACAGCCTTAAAATCACCAATGGCTAGCTTTAACAAAAGGTTGGCGGTCGTATATCTTCCTGGAATCGCAATCTTAGCATTCTCAAGCTTTATCTTCTCCTTAGCAACGACTACTGGGCCATAACCATCGCCAACGCTCGCTCCGGCCGATAAGATCCTGTATCTATCATCCAAATAGGCATAGGCATGGACTGATAGAGCTGTGACATCCAATACCCCTTCGAAGGCCATCTTGTTGAGGGTTTCGATGTCCTTAATCAGATGTTCGATCTTCAATCGTGTTGGAATCTTACCAGCAATAATCGCATAAAACATGAAGGCATCATCTGCATCCGGCGTATGTGCAACGAGCATAGTTCCAGTTTGACTTCTATGATAAAACGGTTACCCTTAAAAGTAGTTTAAACTACATGCATGCATGGAGATCGAAATAGCTGGCAGGAAGTTTAAAGCTGATATAAGGTGGGCTGAAGATCTGAAACCAGTTTTGGCCTTTCCTGAGAAGTTGGAAGAGAACTTTCCAGCCTATTACATGTTTAGAGATCTGTTTTACAGTAAGAGCGATAGGGAGAAAATTTTGGAGCACAGACTCAGATTTGATCTAACCATAATTCCACCAAACAAGATCGGTAAGGAGTTCATAAAGACGTTCGGTCACTACCATCCAATTGCTGAGAACAACTTGAGCTACACTGAGATATACGAAGTTTTGAGCGGTGAGGCGTACTATCTACTTCAGAAGGTTGAAGACGGTAAAATAGTTGACGTAATCGTTGTAGAGGCAAAGGCTGGAGATAAGGTGATAATTCCGCCAAACTATGGGCATGTAACGATAAATCCATCGAACAAGGAGCTTAGAATGACAAACTGGGTTTGTAGAGACTTTAAATCCGACTACGAGCCGTATGAAAGACTGAGAGGAGCTTGTTACTACTACTTCGAAGATGACGGCTGGGTCAAGAACGAGAATTATGGGGACGTTCCCGAGATAAGGTTCGTAAGACCTAAGATTCCGAAGGAGTTGGGATTAAAGAAAAGTGATGAGATGTACAAGCTTGTAAAGGATCTAAACAAGCTTGAATTCTTAATCAAACCGTCGAAGTATATGGATCTCTTTGAAAATGCCTTTGAGGAAATATAAAATACTTTTATAAAATCTAACGTTTTGATAAGTTTTATCAAAATTTGATCAGAGATCTTGTAAGTGATAGGAAGCCAAACGAGAGCCTGGATTCTAAAAAGCTTAAGCAAAAGGAGATATACGATTTCGGAACTTTCAAGATTGCTTAAGGTATCCAAGCCAACCGTTCTCTATCATCTTAAGGTTCTTGAGCGCTCGGGCTATGTCCGAAGGCTTAAAAATGGTAGAAAATGGATATATTATGAACTTACTGATTTAGGCAAATCTTTGGCTAAAATCCTGACTCCAATA
>CAZBFC010000176.1:0-4312 GCA_964491095.1 uncultured archaeon
GAAGGTAAGAAACCATTCTGGAAAGGTTGGGATGATCTAAAGCTTTGGGAAGATGGGACATACAACAACGAATTAACTCTCAAAACTCTCGAATTAGACTCCAAATTAAACGTTGGAATCGTTACAGGTGAAATTTCAGGAATTATTGCAATCGATGTTGACCAACCATTTATCTTGGGTTGGAATCCTGATTCACCAGAGAAAATCCTTACAGTTAATTCAATCGAAGAGCTGTTCTTCACCCTTGCAGAATGCGTTGAGAACAAAGAACTGCTACTTGAACTCTTCAAGGGTAAAATAAGCACAAAAGAAGATGAAACTCCAAAAGATATCTTAGAAGAATGGCTAAAAGTTATTCTGAAGCATTTAGATGTTGCTAAAGAGGGAAGTGGCTACATCCTATGTCATTGCCCGTTTCATCTTCCAGATGAGCACCCAAGCTTTGCCATCTATGAGAATACTTATCTTGCGGTCGATTTTCATGATGGCAAAATCTACAAGCTCAAAGAATTGGCTGAAAACCTTGGCATAGAGCTTCCTCACGTTAGAAAGGAGATAAAGGATAGTAGAATTCCAAGAAGCGAAATCGAAAAAGGTTGGAATGAATACAAGCTTGAAGAGTTTGGAATCACGATCGAAGAGCTTGAGCAACTTGCAATCTCAGCAATTGAGCTTAACAAGGATGGAGAGCCAAAGGGAATAAAACACGGTGTTTTTGCCAACTTCTTGAGAGAGAAATTTGTTTTTGTTACAAATGCGATAACGGAAGAAATTTGGAGATACGATCCAAAAGAGGGAATCTACAAGCCTGATGGAGAAGCATTCATCAAAAACCTATGTGAAAGAATCCTCAACGCTCTCGGATTGCCCGAATTTGCCACGATCAGGAGGATATCGGAAATAGTTCACCACATAAAGAGACATCCATTAATTCACCCTTCAGAGTTTAATAAAGCTTGGAGAGAGGGATGGATCAATTGTAAGAATGGCGTTTTGGACATCTACACAGGAGAATTTAAGCCACACAGTCCTGAATTTTTATTCACTTGGAAAATCAATGCTGAGTATGATCCAGAAGCAAAAGGGAAGTATGTCGAGAAATTCCTCTCAACTGTTGTTCCTCCTGACAAAAGAGAGCTTCTGGAGGAAATCGTCGCCTATTGCTTGATGCCCGGACAACCTTATAAGAAATTCTTTGTTTTACTTGGACCAACAGATTCGGGCAAATCAACCTTCATTCATTTGCTTGAACAATTCCTTGGAAAGGATAATGTTGCAAATTTAGCTCTCCAAGAGATTGAGAATGGCAGATTCGCCCTTGCTGAATTGGTTGGTAAATTAGCGAACTGTTTTGCCGACCTTCCGGCAAAGAAGTTGAGTGAATGCCCAAGAATCAAGGCGATAACAGGAGAAGACACCTTAACAATCGAAAAGAAGTTTCAAAAGCCTTACTTTGCTAAGATCGATGCAAAGCTAATCTTCTCAGCTAACCGATTGCCTGAAGTTGATGAGACAGATGCCTTCTGGAATAGAGCGGTTATCATCCAATTTCCATATAGATTCAAGAAGGATGAGGAATTCAAGCAGAAGCTGACACAACCATCCGAACTTTCAGCTTTGCTAAATATCGCACTTAGAGCTTTGAGGAGACTTCAGGAGAAGAGATTTGAAGATGAGGATGCTTCCGAAACCGTCAGGCTTTGGAGAATTGCGTCCGATCCGCTCGCGGTATTCGTTGATGAGTGTATCGAAGTTGTAGTTTCAGACGATGATGAATTTATCCCTGCAGATGTTTATGAGTTTAAGGGAGACGTTTTCGATGCGTTTAAGACCTTCTGCACTCAAAATGGAGTCGAAACACCAATTAGAGATTACAATATATTCTGCACTAAATTCACCCAAGTTTTCCGAGATAAGGGCATCCAGCTTGAAGAAGGACGAAAGGAAAGAGATGGGAAGAAATTAAAAGTATGGTTTGGGATTCGCCTAAAATGTAGAGATTGCACAAAATGCGTAAACAAGATAACAACCGAGAATCCAGAAGAGAAAGAAAATAAGGAAAAGAAAGATGAAGTTGAGCTCGACGAAACCGATAAGACAATTTTGGAGTGTTATGAACTTGTAGCGCTATCTATTCAGAATGCGAGATATCAAGTTCAGGAATTCATAAGACTTGTCAAGAAAAAGCTCAGTGAATCTGATGAGATTAGGCAGAAGATACTAAAGCTTGTTGAACTTGGTGAGCTTCCTGATTATTACAAACAAGCAGTGGAGGATTTCTGGGATGAAAAGAAAGATATTGAGATCAAAAGCACGGAAGATAACAACGAGGATTATGACAAAAGCAAAGATCAGACATCCAATGAGGAAGATAAGCAAATAGATGATACACAATCAGAAGATAACACTTCAACAGTATTAGAAGAGGAAAGTGGTTGGATTCAAGTTAAGGCTATCGACTTTATCCATGTTGAAGTGAATGGTAGAAACTACAGAGCAGAGCCAAATCAGACGATAAAAATGCGCAAGGACGATTATGAAGCTCTCGATGATGAAGTGAAAGGCTTTCTAATTCCTCTCGACTCTTTTGAAGATTCCTCCAGTTCTGGAGGTGACGACGATGAAATCTTCTTATAAGAGATTCAAAAATGCTAAGCTCAAGGTTTATGGTGACGATAAGGATGCTAGGAAGGAAGGCAGAGCATCTACGACAAAAACAACGCCTAAAATCAAGATTAGGAAAGTGGAGGTAGATAAAAACGGATACGTCACCTTCTGGGATTATTCTTGCCCATTTATTGGCTCATTCTGCAACGGATTTAGGATCTGCCATCTCAAGAAAGAGGAAGTCCTCAAAGAAGATTGCGAATCTTGCTCAATTCCAGATATGAGACATCTAAAAGTAGAGTTCATCAAAGACTGCATTGAGTTTGCAGGTGTCGATGGCGTCAATTATGGTCCATTCCTGAAAGGTGATGTCGTAGAACTGCCGATCGAAAACACTCTTCCACTTCTGAAAGGTGGTTTTGTCAAAATCGTCGATTCTGGAGGTGATTCCTCATGATCTGCCCATTCTGTGGTATGCCCATCGAAAATGCATTACATCGAGCGTTAAAAGGAATTCAGACAAATCCACCGATTGTCATAACTAATGTAGATTATGTCATTGAAGTTGGGAACAAAATAGCGACAGTCATCGAAGAAAAACATACAAAGAGACATTTTGGCAAAGTTTACCAGCTTATTACGCTTAAAAGAGTTGCAAGAGCTTTAGATGTTCCTCTCTTGGTTGTATTCGTTGATGATAATCTGAATGAAGTTACAGTTTATGAAGTTCCGACAGATCGGAGATTTCCAGCTAAACGTTTCTACAACTTCGAGAAAGAAGATCCACTCTTTATCGGAGATTTTGAGGAATTTGGAGAGTTTATTTTAGATAATTTCGTTTATGCTCAAGCTTGGAGGTGACTCTATGCAAATCGTAAAGCTAAGCTTGAAGAGGAAGGGAAGAAGGAAGGAAATCAAGTCAAACTGTTACAAATGCCTTAATTCTTCTCGTCGATCTCCAACTCTTGGTTTACTTCCTCAAGGTCAACTCTACTGTTCTGTCTATCAGACTGTCGTTCTTTCCTCACAAGCTAAGATTTGCCCTGAATTTCTCCCTCAAGCTCCTATCAGAAGGAAGAAAAAGAAGAATATAAGGAGGTGGTAATTTATGGCATGGTTAAGGCTAAAGAGAAGGGAGTTGAAACTGAAAAGGAGACAGATAAGACGAAGAGCTATCAAGCGAGTAGATCCTGTTGAGATCCTCGAACGCTACAAATTGGGCAAGCCGATTCATTACACCGAATGCTGGAAATGCAGTCTTTTCTACAAATTTGAACAATGCCCATACAGGTTTTGGCTGAGAGATAAGCTCTTCTGCGTGCGGAAGGCGAAGGAGATCGATAATCGGTTAGTTATCGGATTACGATCCAATGTAATTATACATTAGAGGGTATATATGTATCCTTTCGTTCGTTCGAAGGTGTGGAAGATGGAAAAGGAGGATGTAGAAAGGAGAGTTGAAGAATTGATGATGAGTGTTCTCAAATACGATTCCCTCAATGAAGCAATAACATCGAAGGAATTTTGGCAGATGCTGAAAATCATTGCTGATCAACGAGTGGAAAATGGGATGATAGATGAATTGGCGAAACGTATTTATGGTTACAACAAAAATAAAGCCGTTAACGTCGGTGTCAATGACAATGGGATGGCTAAGGTTATAGCGCTAATATACAACCAAGCGTTTACGATCGGATTCAACGCT
>CAZBFC010000177.1:0-4251 GCA_964491095.1 uncultured archaeon
CCGAGTCTTAGGACGTAAACTTCCATATCTATCGATCTAGCGAACTGTTCAAATTTTTATTCTTCCAGAAATCTATATTAGTCCAGCATGCTAAATTGAACAAGCTCTTTTGAGGTGATGATTATGAAAGCCGTGGTTTTAGCGGCTGGTTTGGGGACTAGAATGGGTGCTAAAATTCCAAAACCCTTGCTGAAGGTAGCTGGCAGAGAGATACTTTACAGAAATCTCAAGATCCTATCTGAGCTTGGGGTTGATGAGTTCATAGTCGTGGTCAGCAAAAAAGGGGAATTGATAGAGGAATTTCTCAAAAGACACGGGTTCAAATACAAAATAGTCAAGAATAACCATCCGGAGAGAGGTAACGGTTACTCGTTCTATTTGGCTAAGGATTACGTCGATGATAAGTTTGTTCTAATCATGGGAGATCACGTCTATGAGAGGGAGTTCATAGAGAGAGCCATCAAGGGTATGGGTCTGATTGGTGACAGGATCGCCAGATTCGTCGACATCGATGAAGCTACGAAGGTTATCTGTAGGGACGGTAGAGTTGATAGGATCGGTAAAAATCTGAATAGATTCGACTATATAGATACGGGGTTCTTCGTACTCACACCGGACATCTTCAAGTACGCTGAGGAGTTGGTCGAATCTAAGCATGAGGTTTCTCTTTCCGAAATTATGGAAAAGGCTAAGGTTCCTGTAACAGAGGTTTCGGGCTACTTCTGGATGGATGTCGATACGCCAGAGGAGTTGAAGAAAGCAAACAGACTTATCGTCAGAATGAGCGTTAAAGGAGCGGGGGATGGATTCATAGCCAGACATCTGAATAGGAAGATTTCGCTTAGACTTTCCGAGATCCTGGTAAATCGTATAACTCCAAATCAGGCAACTCTAATCAGTTTCTTTATCGGAATCATATCTGCTTTTGTGGTGTTTCTCAGTGTTCCTTTGGCTGGGATAGTTTATCAAATAAGCTCGATTTTGGATGGGATAGATGGTGAGATCGCAAGGGCTGCGATGAGAACGAGCAGATTCGGAGGATGGTTTGATTCGGTTTTGGATAGGTATGTGGACTTCCTATTTCTGCTCTGCTTAGCCGTCGTAAGCGATTTGAGTCTTATAGGTTGGATAGTAGCTTGTTTAGCCATGTTTGGATCGTTTATGGTTAGCTACAGCACGGAAAGGTATAAGGGAGCTTTCTTCAGTGACTTCTACAGGGACTTCAAGTTTAACTTTCCGGGGAAGAGGGACGAGAGGATCTTTATAGCCATGATATTCTGTTTATTTGGCTGGATATATCAGCTATTCATCCTGCTTGCGATCCTAACCAACCTAAGAGTTTTGGCAACTATTACAGTAGTCACGAAGCATAAGCTCGGGGAGTGAGTCCGCATCAAACATAAATAACGCTCATCTTAAACAACAATCGGATGCGCAGGTTTAAGAGGATAGAGGCAGGAAGCTATTACAGCTATCTAAGCGAAGGATGCAGGCTCTGTAGGAGGGGAGCAAAGTTAGTCCTATTCGTCACTGGTCTATGTCCACATAACTGTTACTATTGCCCGATTTCTGAGGAGAAACGTGGTAGAGATGTAATATTCGCGAACGAACGCGAGGTTAAATCGATCGATGATGTTAAAGCTGAGATAGAGCTGATGGATGCTTTGGGAGTTGCGATAACTGGGGGAGAACCATTGGTTAAATTGGAAAGGGTCATCGAGTTTCTCAAGTTGTTCAAGGAGTTGGATCTGCATACGCATCTCTATACGAGTATTCCAGCCGATGAGAGAACATTACAAAAGCTTGCCGATGCCGGATTGAATGAGATAAGGTTTCATCCGATCGAACTTAAGAACGTTAGATCATTCGAGAAGCCAGTTAAGATTGCGAAATCGTTAAGCTTGGAGGTGGGTATTGAAATTCCGGCCTTGGGTTTTAGCGAAGAGCTTGCAGAATTTGTAAACAGACATGAGATATTTTTGAACGTTAACGAGTTGGAGTTCTCATCGACGAACTACGATGAACTGATAAAGAGAGGCTACGAGCCAAACGAACACTATGGGGCTAAAGGAAGCGATGAGATTGCAAGGAGATACGCCGAGATCGTAGAGAAGTTCCATTACTGCACGGCGAAGTTCAAGGATAGGGCTCAGATGAGGAGAAGGTTCATCAGGATGGCTATGAACCACCCAGAATTTTACGAAATAACAAGAGATGGAACACTTATATGTGGATTTATAGAAGGTGATAAAGAAAAAATTGAAAAAGCGAAACAACTTCTGATATCAAAGGGACAGGATTTTGTTGAAGTTGAAGGTGGAATAGAAACATCTCCAGAGTTCGTCGAGAGGTGGGGTGAAACTTTAAAAGCCGAGGGCTTGAAAGTGAGTATTATAGAGAGATATCCAACTTCGAAGAGAATAATCGTCGAAGTCATACCGCTGTGAGGTGTTCATGTGAAAAGGGAAGAGATCGAAGCTAGACTTAGAAAGTATCTGGAAAGAGATCGAAAGGGAGTTAGGAAAGAGTTACTTAAGTTACTCTTAGATGGTAGAAAGTATACAACCACCGAGATCTACGAAAAGCTAAAGGAGAAAGGATTTGACTTGAATGCAAGGGGAGTTTCTGCAATGGTTGGGTTGATGAGCGCTCGCTTAGGAATACTAAAGATGGAGCTCGGTGAAAAGAACAGATACTTCCTGAAGCCCGAGTATGTAGATCTAGTTAAATCAATTCTTGAAGAATTTGATCGTATATGTTGAGAAAAATTATTTATAAAGTTTATGAATTTAAACTTCTGAAGGAAGTTAAATCTAAGCCGGTCCCAAACCATGTAGCCATCATAATGGATGGAAACCGAAGGTACGCTAGGCGAAGAGGATTACCACCTTATGTGGGGCATATGTTCGGATCTCGAAAAGCTGAGCAAGTTTTGGAGTGGTGTTTGGAGTTGGGTGTAAAAAATTTGACTACATACGCCTTTTCGACTGAAAATTTTAAAAGAAGCGATGAGGAGAAAAGACATCTCTTTAGTCTGATCGAGGACAGACTTAGAAAGCTTGCTAAAGATGTTAGAATTCATAAGAACCGTGTTAGAGTTAGGATCGTTGGAAAAAAGGAACTTCTACCGGAGAACGTGTTAAAGGCAATAGATGAGGTTGAGGAGGCTACCAAGCACTACAACAACTACCGATTGAACATAGCAATCGCTTATGGCGGTAGACAGGAGCTTATGGATGCGATCAGGGAGATTCTACGGAAGATCAAGCATGGTATCTTGAAGATCGAGGACATAACCCATAAAACAATTGAGGAGCATCTATACTCACCAGATGGAGATTATGCAAGCGTAGATCTGCTGATAAGGACGGGAGGAGAACAGAGGCTTTCGAACTTCCTTCCTTGGCAATCCGTGAATTGCGTAGCCTACTTCTGCGACGTTTATTGGCCCGAATTCCGAAAGATCGACTTGCTTAGAGCTATAAGGATGTGGCAGATCAGAAGGTTTGGCAGTCAAAAATATAAATAGCGAGTTCGAAATGGTGATTCTATGACATCGAAGGTGATGTACGAGTTCAAGAGGAAGCTCGAGGAATTGGAGAAGTATAAGGGTAGGGGTACCGAACACATCACGCTTTACATTCCTCCCGGAAAGAACATAGCCGATGTTGCCAACCAGCTTAGGAGTGAGCTCAGTCAGGCTGAAAACATAAAATCAAAGCAAACCCGAGTCCATGTAATCGCTGGCTTAGAGGCCATATTGCAAAGGCTAAAGATGTTCAAGAAACCTCCAGAGCATGGAATGGTTATAGTTAGTGGCGTAGTCGAAATCAACGGCAAAGAAAAGCATATTACGGAGATAATCATTCCTCCAGAGCCGGTTCCGTTGTACAAGTATCACTGCGACTCGAAGTTCTATCTAGATCCTCTGAAGGAGATGCTCAAAGATAAGAAGCTCTACGGCCTGATAGTGCTCGACAGAAGGGAGGCTACGATTGGATTGTTAAAAGGAATGAGGATCGAAGTGCTGGCCTATACAACTTCAATGGTTCCTGGAAAGCACAGGCAGGGTGGTCAGAGTAGTGTCAGATTTGAGAGGTTAAGACAGATCGCAATCCACGAGTTCTACAAGAAGGTTGGGGAGAAGGCGAGTGAGGCTTTTCTACAGTATAAGGACGAGTTACTAGGAATTTTAATTGGAGGCCCGTCTCCAACGAAGGAGGAATTTTATAAGGGTGAATACCTGCATCA
>CAZBFC010000178.1:0-1708 GCA_964491095.1 uncultured archaeon
CGGCCCTCAATCCTGCGTTTATTAGATGATACCAAAGAGCTCCGAGTTCTTCGATGGGCCTCTTTCCAACTACTTGTAAGAAGGCCCGAAATATCTCTTCAATAGTTGGCTCGATATTTGATTCCATCGCCTTGAGGAATACGCTTTTTCTTATCTGGTCGAACTCTTCCTTGCTTACTGGCAGCTCTGGAGTGATGAGATTGTAAGTTATTGGTGCTGGCTTATTGGGTTCGAGAGTGATTATGGCTCTTGAAAAGGGTGGTTCTATCTCGTATTCTTTCAGGACTTTACCCGCTATCTTGGGTTGAGGATACTTCAGATCTTCGAACTCAGATAGTTTTATCTCTTTAAATTCTTCTTCCGCTTCTTTCCTTTTATTAAGCAATCTTCTGAGTTTTTCGAGCATACTATCATCCTCTGGGTTTTTGGGAAGGAGGAAAAAATTATTGAATGGTGATTGTGGTTGTAGCGATGATTTGTTTGGTTGGCTCGTACATTAGCTTGATCTCATACGTTCCTGCTTGACTTATTACGTTGTTACTTGCTATTATCTTCTCACCTGGGTCCAGCGCTTGATTAGCTGGACCGTAGATGTTCACGAGTGTGAAGTTTCCAAGGTCTTGAGAGATGATCTGGCTGTAAACTACTTGATTATTCGTCACGTTAATGGCCACGACCCTCAAATCTCTCAAGGGTATTGAGTCTCCTCCCAAATCTTTGATTATGAAGCTGTAACCGCTCGACAGGGATTCAGGATAGTCGTAGATTGTGAGTTGAGCTACTGGCGTCTTGCCGTGCGGCATGAATCCAGTTACGTAAGCCAATACTACTCCGGCGATTACGACCGCTATTGCAAAGAATAGTATGACTACCAGGGCATCGCTAATACCCTTCCGATTTGATAGCAACGTTCTCATCACCCGTAATGTATAGTGTTGATATTTAAAACTTGGAATTTTTAAACGATCGCACATATCAATATATGCATGTGGGATCGGAAGGGATTGAGCGAAGCTCTCTCTGAACTCCTGATTTTAGCTGTCGCGATCGTGGTTCTTTCTGCTTTAGCTTACTTCTGGACGAACTTGGCTCTGCCGAGTGCTAAAATTCAGCTTGAAATTAGGGGATGTGCTGGAAAGATCGTGATCTACGACATTGCCGGACAGCTCGACTGTAGGGATGTTAGAATCATCCTTCAGAACGCGAGTAGTTATAACCTCGTGGAGGTTTTCGAGTTCAGAAATGGATTTTTCATGGGTAGATTGCAAGTTTGGAAGAGTAATAAGATTAATAATTCGTTCCTAAATCCTGGAGATTTCATAACTGAACGCAACTCCGGGAGATTATGTAATCTCGATCGCTGACTCTAAGCAAGTGTTGGCTCAAGCTACTGTTAAGGTTAGTTAGTACGGTGTTAGGTATGATACAGTGCTAATAATTTAGAGAGTTATTCTGCGTGGAGATCTTATGAACGAGTTGTAAGGTTAGGAAAACAGTACAGGAGGGGTATTGTTTCATGTGCAATCATGATCTGGACAATGAATTGAATAGCATAATAAGAATGATTCTAGGAGAGTGGGAAAAATTAGCAGTAGCTCCTGAAAGGATTGCCGAGAAATCTGCAAAGGTCTTCAGAAAAATGATCGAGCATGAGTTGAAAGATGTGCAAGAGCAATTAGAGAGATTAAAGCTCAAGGTTAGGGAGGCT
>CAZBFC010000179.1:0-2989 GCA_964491095.1 uncultured archaeon
TTTGATATATCCAAAGTTCAACAACACAACCGAGATAATTCCCTAACTCTAATTGAAGGATGCTTGAACTTCGAGCAACTCAAAACTTATAAATACCATCAAAACAACGTCCGATATGGACGAACTGCTTAAGGAGGTTGCCGATCTCATAAGGAATAAAACGGCTGTAGATGCTTTAAATGCCATTATAAGCAAAGCTCCGGAAGATGTCAAGGAGAAGGCCAAGAAACTGTTCGATGATCCAAATGTCGTTCAATCTCTCGATGAGTGGTGGGCTGATCTCTTGTCATTGATATACTACGCTCACCTTTCACGCTACTCCTCTCAACTCACCACAAGGCAGGGTATAGCCGGGCAGGCGGTTTCATCGTTGACAGCTGCTAAGCTATCCAGAAAGCTTAACATTCCTGAACTTGAGGCGATATTCCTGCTGAGTGGAGCTAAGGCTCTTACCCTTATGGGAATGAGAGATAGAGCTGAAGTATGTTATCTGAAGGCTGAAGAAATTTTGAGGGATCTTGTAAAGAAGGATGAGTCATTTTTGAAGGAGCTTGCAGATGTACTAAACGATCTGGGTATCATCTACACCGAGATGAATGAGAAGGAAAAAGGGCAGAAGTATTTGGAGGAGGCTTTAAAGATCAGAAGACAACTTGCAGAGAAGGATGAATCACTTCTGCCAGTTTTGGCTCAAACTCTGAACAACTTGGCATCGCTCTACAAGGACATGAAGAGGTACGGCGAGGCGGATGAGTTCTTTGATGAGGCTGAGAAGATCTATAGGAAGCTTGTAGAGAAGGATGAAAACTACATAATTGACCTTGCAGTCGTCCTATGCAACTATGGTGCCCTATGCAGAGTTATAAGGGAATACGAGAAGGCTGAATCGCTATATAAGGAGGCCCTTGAGATATTCAAGAAACTTACTGAAAAGGACATATTCTACAACTCGGGTGTTGCTGACGTTCTGATGTATCTCAGTGGACTCTACAGGGATATGGGAAGATTCGATGAAGCTGAAAAGTATATGAAGATGGCAAATCAGGTGTTTAACGAACTGATAGCTAAGATGCAAGGATACTCAGGAGCTTCTTCATAAGTCTAGGCTTTTTTACAATTTTTATCATCACGGGCCAGATCTTCAGCAGGGTTGTTGGTCTATCCATATGTAGTTCTTTGGCCAAATCTGCATGCTCCTTTGCAACCTTAACCAGGTAGTTGTAGTCTTCATCCTCAAGCAGGGAATAGAGTTTGAATATCTTCATGCCTATGCCAAACTCCCTTCCCATAACCCTAAGGTACTCTTCTCTAAACTTCTGTAGGTTTGGAAAGTTTTTTTCCAATATCTCGGTAGCTTTAAGTATGTAAAACAAACCTCCGCCAGTATAAGGTTTAACCATTCCGGCGGAATCTCCTATCAGTACGACGTTGCCCTTGACGAAATCTATCAACCCGATCGGAATTGCCCCAACATTTAACTCTATTATCTTGCTAGATTTTACCCTTTTCGAAAGGGATGGATGCCTCTTGATCAAATTTTCCAAATAAAATCTGGGATTTTCCTTCGAAACTACACCTATCCTTGCGGTTTCATCCAAAGGTATCGCATAGGCGAAGAAACCGTCTGAATATCTACTCCCAAAGAATAGCTCAACCATATCGTCGCTCAAAGCTTCAAATTTAGATTCGATCTGAACGGCTGAGAGAATTTGTGGTCTTTCAAAGCCGAAGCATCTTGCAACTGTTGAGTGGACTCCATCCGCACCAACTATAAAATCATAGCTGACCTTAATTGTCTCACCTTGCTTGATTATCTTTGCAACACCATCCTTTGCACTGATAAACTTCGACTTCATCCATACCTCTGCAAATTCCGAAGCTTTTGCGAGTAGATCTCTATCGAGAACTTTTCTTTCTATTACGACACCTCCACATCTTCCCTCAAGTTCCACGTAATCCCCATTGGGAGCTACGAAAAAAGCCCCTCGAATGTCGTTGATCTTACAGTTGGAAAATTTCCTCAAAATTTCGTAACAGTCTCTGCTTATCAAACCGGCGCATTGAGTTGGAAATCCGGCTGATTGGTGCTCCTCGACGATTACAACATCATGCTCTTTCCCAAGCGCTATAGCCGATAGACTTCCAGCCGGGCCTCCCCCAACTATCAAAACATTCACATGATCACGTTAGCTCGATCACTTAAAACGTTTCCAGATTATGTATCCCTCTTTCTCCTCAGCTACTATCAGCCCCCTGCAATACAGACTTGAGAGGTGACCCTTTATCGGCGGCTTTAGAACTATAACGGACTTTAAATTCCTAACCTTTGTTAATTGGGCAATCTCGGCGATTAATTCGTCCTCACGGATTCCCTCCTCTGGAATGGTTGAGTATATCATCCTGTCGATCTCCTCAACCGTTCTTATATTGTATCTGATTATCCTCTTTCCTTCACTTCTGTCAAAGATCCTCCCATGTCCTGGGATTAGATAGTCCCAATCCAAATTCAACATTCTATAGAGACTCTCTATCATTGAATCTGGATCTGTATAGTACAGAATTCCAAATTCTTGCCAATATTCAGGCGGATACACGGCATCTCCGGCTATGAGCACGTTTTCAATTAAGTAACCTACGTGGGCGTAGGTGTGTCCGGGCAGAGGTATGCAGAAGGGATAGTTTTCGGCAAAATCATCAACTTCGACTCCTCTCCCGTGAAAGTACGGTGTTACCATCTCGCCAGGCAAAAAGGCCCAACTAAAAAGTCCCCTCCAATTGATCGTAGGATCTTCGATCATGTTCGATTCAAGCTTCGGAGCTATAATCTTAGCTCTATCCTTTAGAATGTAAGCATCGGCAAAGTGATCTGCATGTCCATGAGTTATAAAAACGGTTTTAACATCCCCATAGATGTTCTTCCCAACGTTTGGATCGAAGACAGTATCATTCCAGAGAACGGTGTTGATACCAAATCTTCCTTTATAAATCA
>CAZBFC010000180.1:0-2865 GCA_964491095.1 uncultured archaeon
TGAACAGCCCTGTTAGGATTTGATAATCGGTGAACTAAAACCCAGTAGATACGGTTACAGCTTTATCTGCTCTTGTTTTAGAAGGAGAAAATGAGAAAATTTTGATTAATCAAAAAGAGAGTAGTGGGCTCGCCCGGATTCGAACCGGGGACCTTCGCCTCGTCAGGGCGACGTCATAACCCCTAGACCACGAGCCCTTGGTAGATTGTAGCTGTGAAGTATTATAAGATTTGCGGTAATGCTTATTAACAGCTTTTCCATTCTAAGTCGTGTCTCGGCCAAGTTGGGATGAGTACTTTATGGAATTGGCTAAGGTTGTGGCAAAGAGATCGACGTGTTTAAGGCAGAAGGTTGGGGCGATTATCGTTAAGGACAAGAGGATCTTAGCTACCGGCTACAACGGTGCACCCTCCGGCATGGCTCACTGTTTAGATATAGGTTGCCTGAGGGAAAAGCTTAACGTTCCAAGTGGTGAGAGGCAAGAACTCTGCCGTGGTCTTCATGCTGAGCAAAATGCGATCATACAGGCTGCTAAATTCGGAATAAGCATAGAAGGTGCTACGATGTACACTACCCACTGCCCATGCATAACGTGTGCAAAGATGATAATAAACGCCGGAATAAAGAGGGTAGTTTACGGAAAGGAATATGCAGATAAGAGAGGGCTGGAATTGCTCAAAGAAGCTGGTATAGAAGTTGTATATTTCCCAATTGAAGATTAATTTTCATTATAAAACCTCAATCTTGCAATCTCTCCGTTGTAGTAGACGGCCACGTTTCCGGGCATAGGCTTCAGATTGACCTTCCTCTGGAATTCCGTTTGGGATTGCCAGGTGCTCGAATTTATCAGGTATACACCCCTATAAACTCCAACGCTATAAGTATGAACGTGTCCGCAATGCAGAACGTCGGGAATCTCATCAATTACAAGCCAATCCTCTCTTTCCGGTGCGATGGGTGACCTTTCACCGTATCTTGGTGATAGGTGTCTTCTCTTGAGGAGTTCTATCATAGCCTCATGCGGTCTCTCATAGCTCAATCTCGGAATTCTCGTAATTATATCATCTAAGCTTCTGCCATGATAGATCAGAACTTTCAAACCGTCTAACTCTACATATGCCGGATTTCCAACATGTATGACGTTGTTTGAGAATAGACTCTGATACTCCTTCGGCAAGGCTGGCTGGGGCTCAGCCTGCCTTATTGCATCGTGATTACCGACAGATAGTATTATTTTAATATCCTTGGGAATCTTGTCCAATTGCTCAGCGGCAAATTCATACTGCTCGTAGATGTCCAATATCGCTAGATCTTTCTCCTGCTCTGGATATATCCCTACTCCATCGACAATATCTCCTGCGATTACAACGTATCTAACCTTTTCAGCCAATTCTGCAACCTTTCCCTCCCCAAGCTCTCCGTTTAGCCACTCCGTGAACATGTTCCACTCTTTTTGCAGAAACTCCTTGCTTCCGAAGTGTGTATCGGATATGAAAACGACACCGAAGTCAAATTTTGCTTTGTCCTTCATCGGAACGTCTGGAAATATGATTCTGTCTGCTATGAGATTTTTCCCTCTGACGGTTCCGATCACACCTATAACCTCATCACCCAAGAGCTCTAAAGCCTGATCCTTAAGTTTATCCGTTGCTATAACATTTACTATGCCAGTTTTATCCTCGAGCTCGATTATCGCTGAGTTTTGGGTCTCTCTAACGGAATTAACAATACCTATAACTTCAACCTGCTCACCGCTCAGTTTATGCAATGTTGAAATTGGAGTGGGTCTAATTCTCTTCCTCAGAATTTTAGAGAGTTTATCAAATCTTGAATTGAAATAAGCTATAAAATCCTCAATGCTGCCCTCACATGAAGACTTGCCAGTGATATCTCTAACCTTTACATCTCCGCTCAAAGTGTAGCTTTTTTCTTTTGGAATATGTGCTTTTGCTTTTTCATCTTCTTTGGTCTTTTTTTCAAACTCTCTTATAGTTTCCAAAACGGACAAAATATCTTCGGGAGTAATTATAAAACTATCAACAAGTTTACAGATATGAGAGATAACAAAATCGATGTTTTTGGGATTTACATTCTTTTTGAGAACTTCTATGGCTGAAGGATGGATGTTATAACCGTGCATTGCAAATTTGGCGACAATGAGCTTAGTATCGATGCCATTGTGCATATATCATAGAACATCCTCTCCACCTTAACGCTTTCGGTTACCCGCTGTAAGCTTATATTTTATTTTTATATTTAAAAATATTTTAAAGTTATTTTAAAGTCGGGAAGATCGTTCAGCAGTCTGACAGTCATAAGTTTTTAATTACATCTGCCTTAGCTTTTTTGCATGATAGATTTCAAGGCAATTGCAAAAGACGTGGTCACCACTTTGATTACCGTAGCATTGATAATTGGCGTTGGCATCGCTTTAACTGGAACGTGGCCCTTCATGGTTGCTGTACAGTCGGGAAGCATGGAACCGCACTTGCACATCGGAGATGTTGTGATTCTAGTAAGTCCAAGCAAAACAAAGATTGTAACGTGGGTTGAGGGCAAGCGGGAGAACTACAAGAGCTTTGGTGACTACGGCGATGTGATAGTTTACTATCCAAACGGTGACAGAAGGGTTACGCCGATAATTCATCGAGTTATAGCTTGGGTGAACGCCGGAGATAGAATCCCAATTTTGGATCATACGACAGGAAGGCTTAAGCTTTCAAACGTTGTGGCGAAATCCTCAGGTTACATAACTCAGGGGGATCACAATGCGTTTCCAGATCAGCTCGCAGAATTGCCAAACGGTGAAAGGATTCAGCCTGTGAAGGATTCGTGGATAGTCGGTGTTGCAAAGTTTAGAATTCC
>CAZBFC010000181.1:0-7199 GCA_964491095.1 uncultured archaeon
CTTTGCAAGAACTATGCTCAGTTCGTACATGACTACAACCAAAGCCAAGATTACCATCTGACTTATCCCGGAGATGTCTAACGTCACGTTCGTTGCAAGGATGAAAACTATCAGGTATATCAGCAACCTCTTATCCTTCAACCACTTCGACGTAATCAATCCAATTCTAACTGCAATGACCGCCAAAACTGGAATCTGAAAAGCTAAACCAAATGCAAGTAAAATTTTGAAGGCTGAGTAGAGAGTTTTCTTTGCAGAGAGATAGGGCTCGGCACCTACACTGAAAATTATTACAGCCGAAAACAACTTTGGAATTATGATGAAATAGGACAGTGCAACTCCGACGATGAAGAGAACGTATGAAAAGGGCAAAAACGTCTTTACAAATTTCCTCTCATGCTCATACAATCCAGGCTTTGCAAATTGGTAGAGCTCATAAACGATGTATGGATAAACAATTATCAGCGTTATAACGAAAGAAAAAGTCAGTTGAGCCATAAACCACTCCGTCGGAGAAAAAACGTAGATGTTCATTCCCTTGGGCAAGACCTCATTCCAGAAATCTTTGATCAGATCTCCAGCAAATCTAAACGTTATAATGATTCCCAAGACCATAACGGCACTGATTCTAATAACCCTCCTTCTCAACTCAGCGAGATGCTCTTCAAGCGGCATCTCCCTATCTTCTGGCGGTTCCACAACTGGAGTTGATCTAAAACTTAATAATATTCCGACCACAAAGCTTATATGTCACTTTGTCACTCAGACACAAACTGTCAAGGTGAGGAGAAATGTGGATCGGAAAGAAGATCAGGATCGAGAGGATAATAGACAGAAACAGCGGGAATACGGTGATAATACCAATGGATCACGGTGTTTCGATGGGGCCGATTCAAGGTTTGGAGGATATGCCCAAGATAATCAACGCTGTCGCTGAAGGTGGTGCAAACGCCGTAGTTCTGCATAAGGGAATAGTCCCATTTGGGCATAGAGGATACGGAAAAGACATAGGCCTAATTGTCCATCTTAGCGGTTCCACATCGCTTGCGCCTGACCCTAACGAGAAGGTTTTGGTTTGTACAGTCGAAGAGGCAATAAAGCTTGGAGCCGATGCCGTAAGTATACACATAAACGTCGGCTCGAAGACCGAAGCCGAACAGTTGAAGGCGTTGGGTTGCATTAGCAAGATCTGCATGGAGTGGGGAATGCCCTTACTTGCGATGATGTATCCGAGAGGTGAAGGGATAAACCAGTACAATGAGAAGGCGGTCGCTTTGGCTGCGAGGGTCGGAGCGGAGCTCGGGGCCGACATAGTTAAGACGAACTTCACGGGCAGCGTTGAATCCTTCAAGAGGGTAACCAAAGGTTGTCCAGTGCCTGTGGTTGTGGCCGGTGGGCCTAAGATGAAGAACGAGGCAGATCTACTTAAGATGGTCGAAATGGCGATGGAGGCTGGTGCGAGGGGTGTGGCGATAGGTAGGAACGTGTTCCAGGCTAACGATCCAACCAAGATGACAAGGGCTATATCGATGATCGTGCATGAAAATGCAACCGCTGAAGAGGCCCTGGAGTTCCTAAAGAGTTAGGATCGACCAAAATCGTGGAAAGTATGAAATAATACTCATTTTTTCTCTTTCATTATGAGAATTGCAGTTCCATGCGAGGATGCCAGAGGCCTGGACTCTTACGTTTCGATGCACTTTGGAAGGGCAAGGTACTTCGTAATCGCCGATGTGGCTAACGGAAGGATCGTTGATGTTAAAGTCGTTGAACTGCCCTTTGTAGATCACATGCCGGGACAAATACCAAGATTCCTGCATTCTTTGGGCGTTGATACAGTTTTAGCTTACGGTGTTGGAATGAAGGCAAGGATGTTCTTTGAACAGCTTGGAATCAGAGTTATAACCGGAGCATACGGTAGGGTTAGGGATGTTCTGGAGGGATTCTTGAGAGGAACGTTGGTTTTGGATTTGGATTGGGAGAAGAAGGAGGAGTTCGGCAGACACAGGCATTGCGATCATCATCTGTGGTAAGATATTGAATAGCAGAATATAAACGAGAAGAAGCTTAAAAAGATCGTAAATTCGGCTACAAGTCCTATTTTCTCCAACGGCATGTACGGATGTGTCCCAATTATGTAATCCATAAAGTCGTTTAACAGTAGCCAAAATAATGTGATTACGCATTTACGGTTGAATTTAACCGTATAAGCTAAAGGAATAGCTTCTAAAGCTAAGAGAGCGTGGGAGATAAACATACATGAGTATAGCAACCTCCTCTCAGGACTTAGGAAGTAGCGATGATAGAGAAGGATAACAAAACATGTCCAGATTCCGTATTTAAGGGCGTTGCAGGATGCGAAGAAGTTGAGAACATCGTTCTTCCTATCCTTCGCTATCAAGATTAGAGATATCGCAACGAACAAGGCCGAATTTGGACAATCAGTAATGAATATCCACAGATACGGTGGACTTGAAAGAAGCTGATACTCATAGTAAAACCAACCATAAATGACTCCACCGAAGTTTATTGCTATTACAAGCCATATCCATGTTTTTGGCCTCACAAACAGTTCAAGGAACCTTTTCATATGCTTGTCTAGACGGGGCAAAGGTATATATAGGGTTTATAAACTCTATTTAAAGGGGGAACAGTAATGAAAAGAGATTTTAAGATAAAGATTGAAAATGTTGTAGCATCGACACAGATCGGGGAGAACATAGACCTGAATAAAATAGCAAGAGAAATCAAGGATGCCGAATATAAGCCAAAGCAGTTTCCAGGATTGGTTTTGAGAACTAAAGACCCAAAAGCGGCAGCCTTAGTTTTCAGAAGTGGTAAGGTGGTCTGTACCGGCTCTAAGTCGGTTGAAGATGCGAGAAGAGCTGTAAAGCAGGTTGTGAAGATAATCGGAAGTCTGGGAATTCCGGTCATCGAAGACCCAGAGGTGAAGGTTCAGAACATAGTCGCCTCAGCTGATTTGGGAGTTGATCTAAATCTAAACGCAATTGCAATTGGCTTGGGATTGGAGAACATAGAATACGAGCCAGAACAATTCCCAGGCTTGGTCTACAGACTCGATAAACCGAGAGTTGTGGTTCTGATCTTTGGCTCTGGAAAGATGGTTGTAACTGGAGGAAAAGACCCAGAGGATGCCAGAAAAGCAGTGGAAAGGATTGCAGAGGAATTGGAAGCACTGGGCTTGATGTAGATGAAAAAGCTCGATATTGAAGTGGCAGTTGCCGAAGGTTTTAGAACCATACTCAAAAAACCGACCGTGTTACTTCCATCATTTATTTCTTCTCTTCTGTTTGCCTATCTGTTTTATATTTCGATGCAACTGGGAATTAAACCTGAGGAAATTAAGCCGAAAGAAGCTTTATTTTTTCTCAAGATTTTTATAGTTATCATTTTAATTGCAATATACCTCGATTCTGTTACGGTAAGACTTGCGTATACGAAATCGTCGGTTTTAAGGGCTTTTGGATTTGCCTTAAAGAAGTATATCTTTGTCTTAGTCGCTACATTGATCTACGCACTGATCGTAGCCTTAGGAACTCTAGCCTTAATAGTTCCCGGAATATACTTGGCTGTCAGACTTTACTACTTCATCGATGCAATTCTGATCGATGAGAAAGGTATAATCGAATCGCTGAGGACAAGCTGGAGAATCGCTAAGGGGAACTGGTGGGCAACCTTTCTGATCCTGCTTATACTCGGAATTTTCTCATTTTTTATAAATATGTTAATATCATCAACCTTTACAATCGTTCTACTCGGTAAGTACCGAGATTACATTTACGTGGCTCAGGTTCCGATGGTAACCGTTTTTAGAGCTTGGAACTATTCCGCATTCGTTCAGGCTTATCTCATGCTAAGAAATAGAGAGATTAACCACGCTTTGTCATAATCCTTTTGATGGGTTTGGTAATTATCGGCTTTTCCTTGATCAAACCTTCGGGCTTGTAGAACAATATAAGCAGCATGAGAACTCCGAACAGTATGTACTCAAGCCAAACTGCCTCAACTGGCAGATGTAGTGCGGAGACGATGTTATCCTTATAGAAATCGACCAATTCCCATAGGGTTGCAAATATGAATGAACCCAAAACTACACCCCTGTTGTTTCCCGCACCTCCAAGCAGTATTATGAGAAACGGGAAGAAAGTCCAGAAAGTCCTTCCGTAATTCAGAAAGGAGTCCGGTTGAACTCTTAGGGTGTAGAACGTTAGTAGGACTCCTGCTATCGATGCCAGTCCAGAACCCAGAGCCATGGTCTTTATTCTGATCATCATTATGTTTCTACCGTAGGCCTTCATAACATCCTCGTTCTCCCTAACAGCTTTAAGTAGCCTTCCGTATGGTGTGTTCACCATTCTGCTAAGAATTACATAGACAACTAAGGCCATCAGAAGAACAACTCCTACCAAAACGGGGTACCTAATTGAGCTCGGAACGAACGCGAAGATGTTGGGAACGGAGACACCGTAGTAACTACCAACTATCACCGGATTGTAATAGCAGACCATGGTAAATGTCTCAGCTATCGCCAAAAGTGTTATCGCTAGATAGTCCTCCTTAAGCCTTGCACTCGGAAGGATAAACAAAGCTCCGACTACGGTTCCCACTATCACAGCCAAAATCAGAGAGAGTATGAAAAGGGCTATTCCATAAAGGGGATCGTTCTGAACTATCGAGTTCACCTCTCCACTTACAGCAGAGCTCCCTGAAACTATGTCTCCATGGATGCCCATGATAGCCATAAGAATTCTCGTAACCACACCTCCCACAACCACAGCCCCGACGATCACAGACAACGCTTTGCCGAAGTTCGGGATTCCACAGTAACCGTACTCAACGTTTAAGCTAAGTGATACGATCACGTAGAGTCCAAACCAGAGCAGTATGTTCAGAATCAGCGATAGGATCTCCATCTGATCACCTTCCTCCAGTTTATCCCCGCCAAACCACTCGGAGCTACAAGCAATGTTATCACGATGATCACGAGCGAGACAACCTTACCGTAAACCAACAAACCCGCGTTGTTCGTTAAAATTGAGAGAGAGTACGTTACCAAGGATTCCGACATTCCAACGATATATCCACCGAATATTGCTCCAGCGATGCTACTTAAGCCACCAACTATGCTAGAAGCAAATATCGAGACTATTATCAGTTCGGCCGTCGCTGGAACGATTTCCTGCTTAAAGGGTAACAGAACTCCGGCCATCGAGGCCAGTGCTCCAGATAAAAACCAGGAAAAAAGCCTAGTCTTCTCAACATCAACACCCATGATCTCGGAAAGCATCGGATTCTCGACCGAAGCTCTCAAAGCTATACCGAACTTCGTCTTATATAGAAGTAGAAACAAACCTATCAGTGTTACGATTATTACAGAAAACGAAACCAGAAGTATGTCCTGAATACCAAAAACGTACCTAACCAGATACGTGAACATAAACATCTCGCACGGTTGCTTTATCAAGCTCCCTAGCAGTCCAGCATATATTCCCCTGAATCCAAGCAAAATAAGATCTAAAGCTAAGGTTGCGATCATCAGCGTTACAACATTCGCCCCTCTCTTGATCAGCGGTTTCAGCACTATTATGTACGTACCGGCTCCTAAGAGCCCTCCCAACACGAACGCGATCGGTATCGATTGATACGGGTGATAGCCCCAGATCTTCCACATCGTCAGTGCTACGTAGGAGCCAAACACTGCAAAAGATCCCTGAGCAAAGTTCGGGACTGCTGTGGTCATGTAGGTCAGTGTTAACCCCAAGGCAAGTAAAGCCAAGAGGTTGGAGTATATCAATGCTCCCTCCAATACGCTCATGCTACCGAGGTCTTAAAGAAAAGCTTTAAAATTTTAATGGTATCAAGCTGATATGCACAGGAGGTTGTTAGTTTGTATATTGCTAGCAATTATCTTAGCTCCAGCGATAGCCTCGGCTGAGGAAGTAAAGACGATAAAGATCGGAGTGCTCTGTGACCTCTCCGGCCCTCTATCAACATATGGAAATGACATAAAGAAGACATTGACGATCGCTGAGGAAAAGATAAACGAATACTTCGCAAATCACAGCCTACCATATAAGGTGACGTTTGAGTTCGAAGATACGCAGGTGAATCCGACGATAGCTCTCCAGAAGGTCCAGACACTGTACTCCAAGGGTATAAACCTCATAATAGGGCCTATGGGTAGTGGAGAGGTTGCAAACATAAAGGACTACGTAACGTCAAACAAGATAATAATAATCTCACCTTCATCCACGGCCATCCCACCACTCATAGGATGCACCAAGCCCAGCGATAAGAAGTTCATCTTTAGATTCGTAGCTACAGACGACTTCCAGACAAAGGCGATTGCAGATGAACTTAAGGATGTTGGAATAAAGGCGGTCGTGATACTATACGTTGGTAACGCCTGGGGTAAGGGTCTGTACGAGTGCATAAAGCCAAGACTTGAAAACTACAGTATCGAGATAAAGGATGTGATTCCATACGATCAAAATACGGCCGACTTTACACCGTACATACAGAAGATGACGAACGACATCAACGATCTGCTTAAGAAGTACAAGCCAAGCGAAATAGGAATAGTTGCGTTCAGCTACGAAGAGGTTGCAAACCTCCTCTCACAGATCCCAGACAACTCACCGCTGCTTAACGTTATGTGGTTCGGTTGCGATGGCTGCGCCAAGAGCAACCAAGTCCTAAACGTCGCTAAGAACAGACCAAAGGTGATCGGCGTTGGACTCTACAGCACGCTCTTCGATTCAAAGGGACCAGCCTACGCTGAGCTTAAGGAAGAGTACCAGAAGAGAGGATATGGAGAATCACCTTACCAGTACGCGCTCGATGCGTATGATGCGGCATGGGTTCTCTGCCTGGCGTACGTTGAGGTCATGAACAAGACCGGTGGAAAGTACGATCCAGACCTGATGGCTGAGATAATCCCAGCCGTTACCGAGAACTACAGCAAGGGAGTTTATGGAGTTGAGCCCGTGACCGGTTACATAAAGCTCAACGAGTGGAACGATAGGGCATCTGGAGACTACGCGATCTGGTACGTTACAGAGAAGTGCGAGTGGGATAAGGCCGGAGTCTGGCACTACAAGAATGAGACGATAACGTGGATACACAAGCCCACACCGCCAGCGGTTGAAAAGCCAGCCGAGGAGAAGAAGGGGCCGGGA
>CAZBFC010000182.1:0-12316 GCA_964491095.1 uncultured archaeon
CATCTTAGCTCCAGCCTCAACAGCCTTAAGCAAAGCCATCGAAGCCATACCGCTTGTGTAATGAGAGTGAACATCTATCGGCAATCCAACTTCCTTCTTCAAAGCCTTTACAAGTCGGTATGCCATCTTTGGAGATAGCAATCCGGCCATATCCTTTATGCAGAGTGAATCCACTTCAAGGTATGCGAGTTCGTTTGCGATCTCGATGTACTTCTCTATGGTATGAACTGGACTTATCGTATAGCAGATCGTTCCCTGAACATGCGCTCCAAGCTTCTTAGCAGTTTTTATCGAAGTAACGAGATTTCTGACGTCGTTAAGAGCATCGAATATTCTGAATACATCCATTCCATACTCAACCGTCTTCTGGATAAACTTCTCAACGATATCGTCCGGGTAGTGCCTGTAGCCGACCAGATTCTGCCCTCTCAGAAGCATCGAGATGAGAGAATTCTTGATCCTCTTTCTAATTTCTCTAAGCCTCTCCCAGGGGTTCTCATTCAGAAACCTATGACAAGCATCGAACGTTGCCCCTCCCCAAACTTCAAAGCAGTAAATGCCAGCAGAGTCAAAGGTTTCGAGAATTGGCAACATATCTCTTGTTCTCATCCTCGTAGCTAACAAGGATTGATGAGCATCTCTAAGCGTTAGATCAACTATTTTTACCTTTGCCATCGCAGACCGTAGTCAAAACCAATTTTTATAGGTTTCGCTGTAACGCAAATTTACGTACGTTATACACTTAACCTTTAGTCGGTTGGGAGATACTTCAGCACATATTAGACTAAGGAGATGATCGGCTGGAATTGTAGCTTCCGTAGTAACGGTTATATATACGACCGAACATGTGTTCGATGATGAAGATATTTGAGGTGGTATTCATAGTAGCGATGCTACTACCGTTTGCAATCAGATGTGACTGGGCTTACCAATATTGGATTGCAGTTACGGCGTTGTATTTAGCATACGTAACGGCAAAGAGGTGGGAGTATGAATGAATTTATAGCACTGATAGTTCTCTATGCCATTCTTGGAACAGTAGTGGCGATTTATGCAAGAGGAGGGATTAGAACCCAAGAAGATTACTTCATCGGCGGAAGGAACATCGGAGGAATAATCTCAGCTTTGACATATGCCGCAACAACGTATTCAGCATTCATGATGGTAGGCCTGGTTGGATTGAGCTACGTGACTGGGGTTGGAGCTGCCGGCTTTGAACTGATGTATCTGGTTGGGACCCTATTTTTACTCTCTTACTACGCTCCAAAGGTTTGGAAGCTTGGAAAGGAGAAGGGTTTAGTCTCGCCAGCTGAGATGTTCACCTACAGATACGGAGCCATCACGGCAAAGCTTGCTACGATCCTTGCACTCATCGCTCTGATTCCCTACACATCAATACAGATGATAGGTGTCGCTTTAATCTTGCAGAAGAATGCTGGAATAAGCTTTGCATGTGGTGTTGCCATAGCCTCGATCCTAATAGCCCTCTGGGCTTTCTTAGGTGGGCTTAGGGGAGTTGCTTGGACCGATGCCATTCAGGGTGTATTCATGCTCATCGTTGCCGTCTTGGCCGTTCTCTGGACGTTCAACTACATTGGAGGATTTGAAATTCCTAAGGAATTGGCTGTAGTTCCAAATAAATTCTGGACTCCGCTTAAGTTTGCTACATTAACAATTCCATGGTTCTTCTTTGCACTGACCAATCCCCAGGTCTTTCAAAGGCTTTTCATTCCAAAGGATGAGAGAGCCATAAAAAGGATGGTCATTCTTTTCGGGCTGTTTGGACTCATATATACAGTGCTTGTAACCTTCTTAGGCCTAAATTTGAGGTTTGGAACCGAAATTGGGAAGTTTCCATTCGTTGCAGACAGAGACAAGGTAACCCCCACGTTACTTAGCATCATGCCCGATTGGATTGCCCTACCCCTAGCTTTGAGCATAATAGCGGCAGCAGTCACAACTGCCAACTCGATAATCCTAACACTATCCTCAATGGTTTTAAGGGATGTGATCGGTGAAAAGGCAAAGGTGGTAGGTGGAAAGATCGTTGTGATAGTTTTAACGATCGTAGTAGCTATATTCGCATTGAAGAGGATAACTTACATCGTCGAACTTGCTGTTCTGTCTTCAACCATTCTGCTATGCCAGCTACCGCTGATATTGGGAGTTTTTCACTGGAAACGGGGTAAAGAGAAAACGGGATTTACCACACTGATCTGTGGATTTACGGCAGCAATCGTACTCTCAGCTATGAAGCACCCGATGGTTTCAATCGTCACTCTCTGCGTATCGTTTGCTGTGTTTCTTATGATAAGCCTAATCGAGAGGTAAAGGAGCTATCCCCACATCTCTACAAGCTCTCACATCAACCAAATAACCGTTCCAAGGATCATCATCCGTTAAGTTCTTCCAATTTTTATTTAGCTCTTCCAATCCCTTATTTAAAGCTACTTCAAAGCTTGAGTTGATTAGGGTAGTTTCAAGGGCGTACATCAGCCCATCGTGAGGATCGATCCAAGCGACCAACGCATGATTTGGCAACAGGACTATGAATGGCCTCAAACCCAAGGCCTCAATGGCAGAGGCAAACAGAACAGCTCCATCGACACAGTTTATCGCTCTAAGCCTTAGAGATTCGGCCGGCAACCTAACCCTCTGAACTACATCGGTTCCATACGTGAACGGCGTGTTGACATAGCTGATGTTGTACTCGTACTTTAAAGCGTTGTATATGGCCTCGATTTGCGGCAAAGTTTTATCCCTGATCCCTTTAAGTTCATGATTCGGCGCATACTTCCTAGCCTTTGCCAGCAGCTCCTGAACGGATCTATCATCGGGCGTTACAAACACGGCAATGTAGTCTTGCATGTTTATTTTTCCTCCATTACATTTCAATGCCCAAACCATAACGTCTAACGGATAGACGTCAACCATAACGGTCTGCTCACACCAGGTTTTCCAGTCATCTCCACTCTTGTATTCAACCTTATAGTGTAAACAGATCTTAGTCTTGGATTTTATCTTCTTGATCTTCTCCAAAATTAGGGGAATGGTCTGATTAACCACTACGGTTTCTTTCGGTGGGATTACGAGCGTTGATATTGCCTGATTGCTAATTCCAACATACTCCGAAGTGATCCTGACTGTTACCGGTCTATCCATAGAATTTGTAATTTTGAACGTTATATCCGGTATCTTCTGCTCCCAAAACGCGTTGTAGAATGCCAACGGATAGGGATTGTAATATGAGGTCTGAACCATCAGTTTGACATCTTCAGAACAGCCCAAGGTAGCAACTGAAAGTAACATCATCGCTATGAGATACTTTTTCATAGGCTAACGATTCAAATCTTTGCTTATATCACTATCTAAGCTTTTGACACTACCGAAATCTTTATAATCTCTTGGATGAATGGTCTTTTGAGGGCCGGTAGCTCAGCCTGGTAGAGCGTCGCCTTGGCATGGCGAAGGCCTGGGGTTCAAATCCCCACCGGTCCACTCTTTTTCCGATGATGATCATAACCCCTTCTGAAATATGATGATGGAGCCAGGTCTGAGGATCGTAAACCTAATCTTCTTTAAGCGCTGAATCGAATCGATGAGTCTTGAGAAGTATATCGAAGCTGGTAAAATCCTCAAGCAAGTGAAAGAAGAGGCAATAAAGCTGATAAAGCCCGGCGTAAAGTTACTAGAAGTTGCAGAGTTCGTTGAAAACAGGATAAGGGAGCTCGGAGCTGAGCCTGCTTTTCCATGCAACATTTCGATAAACAGCGATGCCGCTCATTTTACACCCAAGGCAAATGATGAGAGGGTGTTTAAAGAGGGAGATGTTGTAAAGTTGGACATCGGTGCGCATGTAGACGGATACATAGCAGATACAGCTGTGACTGTTGACTTGGGAGATCACGAAGACCTCGTTAAAGCCGCTGAAGAGGCTTTAAAGAATGCCATAGAGGTTATACATGCTGGAGTGAATACAGCTGAGATAAGCGAGGCCATATACAACACGATAATTGAATTCGGATTCAAGTCGATCATAAACCTGACTGGACACGGCTTGGATCAATATCTAGCACATGCACCTCCCACGATATACAACGTTAAGATAGAAAAGGGCGTTGAGCTTAAGGAAGGTATGGTAATAGCGATTGAACCTTTCGTTACCAACGGAGTTGGAAAGGTTGCTGAGAGAGGAGAGTGTGAGATATTCTCGCTAATAGCAGTTAAGCCGGTTAGAATGAAGCAGGCAAGACAGCTTATGGAGGAGATTCTAAAGAAGTACAAGACCCTGCCTTTTGCCAAGAGATGGTTAAAAGCTTCCGATGTCATCTTGGCAAAGCTTGTTAGGGAAAGGGTTCTTAGGGCATATCCAGTGCTTGCAGAGGTTGGAAGAGGACTTGTGAGTCAAGCTGAGCATACGGTTATAGTTGAGGAGGACGGAGCAAAGGTGATCACTTGACGCAATTTTAGGGCTTTAATTTATCGATTCTTACAAAATCGGTGAAAAAGATGAAGATAGTAGTTCTCTCTGGAGGGACAGGAACGCCAAAACTATTGCAAGGATTGAAAGAATTAGTTGACAATCTTACAGTAATCGTAAACACTGCTGAGGATATCTGGATCTCCGGGAACAAGATATGCCCGGATATTGACTCCGTCATATACGCTCTGGCTGGGATTATAGATGATGAAAAGTGGTGGGGGATAAAAGGAGATTCGTTCAAAACTCACGAACAGCTAAAGAGGCTCGGATTCGATGAGTTCATGATGATCGGCGATTTGGATAGAGCTACGCATATATTCCGCTCCGAACTGCTCAGGAAAGGCTATACGCTAACGGAAGCTACGAGAAAGCTGAAGAACGCATTCGGTGTAAAGGCTGAAGTTTTGCCGATGTGCGAGGAGGATGTTGCCACGATTATAGTAACTCCCCAAGGCGAAATGCACTTCCAAGAGTTCTGGGTTAAGCATAAGGGAAAGCCAGATGTTTTGAATATCTATTTTAAGGGAATCGAGAATGCCAAGGCTACGGACGACGTGATTAAGGCTTTAGAAGGATGTGACGGTGTTGTAATAGGGCCAAGCAATCCGATTACGAGTATAATGCCCATCTTGCTCGTTAAAGGGATAAGAGAAAGGCTAAAGCAAAAGAAGGTCATAGCAGTTTCACCGATCATAGGAAATAAGCCCGTAAGTGGGCCGGCCAGTAAGTTTATGAGAGCAAAGGGCTATGAAGTTTCTCCGTTAGGAGTTGCGGATGTTTATGCCGATTTTTTGGATGTACTTGTGGTAGATAGCTCCGATTCTGATTTGGTTGGTAAGTATAAGGATATTGAAGTTGTAGCAACTGATACGATTATGAGAAGTAAGGAAGATGCCAAAAGACTGAGCGAGTTTGTGCTTAAGCTTATTTAGATCTTGACCAAATCATCGCGAATGAATCTTCTGTAGAATTTCCACCCCTTTTTGGTCAGCAGATGAAACTCGAAAGGAGTATCGAAATATCTCTCAAATAGTAGATCGTAAATCTCAAACTTTTTATCCCTCGATTCGAATTCGTCAGACACAATGGCAACGTCTATGTCGCTTAAGCCAACTGAATAATCTCCTCTAACGACAGATCCAAATACGTAAATTTCAAAATCTTTAAGCCTTTTCGAAAGCAAATTCTTTATTTCTCTTGCGTATTTTATATAATCTTTGAAAAACTTTAATCGCTCCATAACAAACGTTTCAACTCCCCCAAAGCTTTAAAAGCTTCTTCAACCTCTTCATCAAAAAATTCCTCAAAGTAATAGCGAGATGTAACATAAATAAGCTCTTTCAAGATTTCTCAAAACGGCTTTATATCTGTCGATATATCTCAAAATCTCCTCCTTCTTGTATACCTCTGCCAGATCTTTAAGCAATCTCCTAAGGCTGTGAGTTCTCTCAAAATAACCCTTCAAATCCAAAAGCTTAGCCTTTATCATCAGTTGAAACGCTTGTTCTATGTGGAACATAGCTAAATCGTTATCTCCGTGCTCAAAATCAAATTTAGCGTCCCTTTCAAATTTTTCTGCCCTTCTTATGTAAAGTTCGATCTCCTCCTTCATTTAAATTACATACCTATGCCAAACATATAGATTTTTGGTCAGAAAACCCAGCCCTCATCATCGTATCAGTAGGTACCGACCATCATCATCCAAAAATCACATAAAATCGAGTGTATAAAAACATATCCTCAGCCAGCCATCCTTTCATCATCGATCAGCAGCTCACCAGCTTCATCATCGGCACACTGAATACTACAATCGGGTTTAATAAATTGGTGCTTTGCCGTGTTCGTGCTCAGGTTCGTGTGGAATTGGAGAGAAACCTAGTTTCGTTGCAAAGTTCCTTTTAACTTCCTGATCCTCGCCTTGTAATAGGGATAAAGCAAGGGAATTGCCCACTCGGTTGGCTCTACAAATTGACCTCCCCCCCCTCAAAGCTGGGACTATAAGGGATATAGGCAAGAATAGAAATGCAAGAAGTAATAAAAGCGATCCAAGACCCGACCAAAACCCTTTAACGAACATACCGACTAAAAGTAGGGTTGTAACTATTACCATTCTAATTGTTATTGCCCTCTTTACCATTTCGACCTTCTTCTCGTATATCTGAAGTTCCAAGATGTAGTCCCATCTATCCTTAACTTTCGGCCTTTCCAGAGGTCTAAACTCGTAAACGGAAAGGATAGATTCGAGCTCTTTAAAGCCACGGGGTAAGACGATCTCAACTCCCCACTTATAATTGATAATTTTAATTTTCTTCAAAAAATTTATTTTGTATTTAATTAGTCTCAATCCGTATCTAGTTCGAAACTTTTCAATCTTGTACCTCAAACCCTCACGCCTCAAAAAATCCTCCACGATTTCCATGGCCTTTTCGATGTCGAGCAATAGCGATTTGCGAGCCATTATTACCGTGTCATTATCGATAAAAAATTTTGTTATCATTACACTAAGGGATAGTACTTAAACTCCGCAAACTCCTCGTACTTCTCCAAATCCAACTTACCCCTTTCACCTCTTAGTATTTTCTCAAGCACGTTCATCGCACCGATTCTGTTTAGGGGCTGGTTGTTGTTACCGCATTGGTAGCTGTACGTGCACTTCGGACATCCATCGATTCTGTTGCAATCGCAGTTCTTTAACACTTTGTAAGCGATCCTGAAAGCTCTATCGAGCCTTCTGAACAGTAGCTTGCTCAAACCACTTCCACCGATGGTAGCATCGTAGACGAATATATCTCCCTCTGGAGTAGATACACCACCCATCTGCTGACTTCCTCCCCCCGTTAAAGCGTTACTGGCCTCTATCAGAACGTGCTCCAATGCATGAAAAGTTCCAGCGTAGAAATCCTCGTAATCCATCGGATCTGGCATCGGTGCGGAAAATATGAAACCCTTCGTCGGGAATGTATAACTAACAGGCTTCTCCAGATACCTTGTCCTCCCCTTCTTCTCCCTTGAAAACACATCCCTTTCGATGTAACCGTACACTATCATGGTAATTTCGAGAGAACAGTAGGCAGCCTGATAATCCTCTCTAACGTTCTCAACCTTGACTATCCTCGGAATCGACATGTACAACGGCTCCGTGATTTCGTTGCCATGGGGATAATCTACCAACACCGCTTCCTTCTTCTCCAAATCCAATTGCTTTGACATCAGTCTCTGCCCGTTGTGAATAATTATACTGCCAGGAAACAGCTCTTTCAGAGCTATGGGTAAATTCCTCTCACCGATCACCTTGCCATCTTTGATCATCCTAACGCTCTCTCCAATTCCACGCATATTGAAGTTCACAAAGAACTCCGATGCGTTAGCTGAAGGAATGAACAGACCGTCTATCTCAACTATTAAACCCTTCTTCTTCAGCCATTCGATCACATCCAACCATTCCTTCCTTATTTCAGATTTGTCAAGAGGTTTTTCCATTACCATCGAAAGAAGCTGGAACTTCATGATCTCGTCATTGAACTTCTCGACATAGCCGTATTGCTCATCCTTAAAGTAATCTTCAGGTCTTTGCCTGTAATAGTTACTTATGGCATCGTCCTCCCTCAGCAGTAGGATTCCTATGCTCTCCTGCCCTTTCCTTCCAGCCCTTCCAACCCTCTGCAGAAATTGCGAATAGCTGACCAATTCTGATATCACGACATCGACATCGCCTATATCGATTCCGAGTTCAAGCGTTGGAGTTGCTACCACGATCTTCAGCCTTCCCTCTCTAAAATCAGCCTCAACTCTCTCCCTAACGTCTTTGGGTAAACCTCCCTTGTGAATCGCTACGTTCATACCTTCCCTTCTCAAAATCCAACCTATAGTCTCAACGACTTTGTAGCTGTTTCCGAATATCAGTATCTTCCTGCCCCTCAAAGCTTTTACCAAATCCTTTATCGATGCGTATATAGATGGGGTAAACCGCATGATGAAGTGCAAAATCGATTTTCTATGCTCGCCGTGGATGTGAACGAAATCTCTTTCGAATAGTTCCTCAGCGAACTCCTTAGCATTCGCTATCGTAGCTGAAGCACAAGCTATTTGAAAATCTGAAAATCTCTCAAGCCTCTTGATTAAGTAGTGCATGTTCGTTCCCAATAGGCCAGTATAGCTGTGAAGCTCATCGACGGCAACGAATCTGATTTCTCCCACAATCCTTCTAAAGGCAGGAGTGTTTCTGAGATGGTAATCTATCATATCTGGATTCGTAAGGATTATATCAGCTTCTCCTCTCAAAACTTCCCTTCGCTCTTCAAAGCTAGAATCTCCATCAAATCTGATAGCGTTTAAACCCAATGAATCTGCATAGAACTTCAGCTTTAGCTCTTGATCCTTTGCTAGAGCTTTTGTCGGGTAGAATAAAATTCCAATCCCACCATCTAAAGCGATCTTTTCGAGCATGGGAACGACGAAAGCTTCTGTCTTCCCAAAACCGGTTGGAGCTGTGATTACTACGTTTTTACCCTTTCTTAGCTCATTTATAGCTTCAAGCTGAAAAGGATAAAGCTTAGTTATCCCCCTATTTCTCAAAGCTCTTTCAAGCGGTTTCAAAATGTCAGCTTCCTCGATCGGAACCGTGGGAGTTGGATTGAACGGTTTGAAAATTCTGTAAAATACAATCTCATCCTCACAATCAAAAATAGGCTTTAAGTCATCCCTATTTCCAGCTACCTTTAACAGTAACTCTAAATTTTTATTTCGAACATCGAGCTTTTTGCATATACACTTCCTCTTAAGTCTTCCGCATTTCGGGCAGAATAAATCGTCGACGTTCATTTCTCAGGTTTTAGAGCAGATCTGAAGATTAAGATTTCTTCGACCTTGTAAAAACCTTAAGTTCGTTTACAAACATCCTCCAGTTTAATATGAAGTGTAAAACGGCGACGACTATAATTATCAGGCCTACATATTTATGGTACTCATTCCAGGTGTACTTGGTAACCCCAAACACTTCAAATCTCCCAGATCTTGGTCCTTTCGGAGCTAAGAACAGAATTATTCCACTTACCGCCTGAAAAATTCCAAGTGCTATGAGTATCAGCGTAACCGTAACCCTAGCTTTTACACCCATGTATGTAGATGAACGATTTGATATATAAACATTGTGGCAAAATTATATAAAATCGAGTAAAGTCGTCTCCTTAATTTGAGGTTTCTCCTTAAGCAGTTCCACGATTTTCTTAAAGTCATTTTCAAAATCTTCCTTGAGTTGGGGACGATACAGAACGGCAGCGGGATGATAGATTGCAACTATCTTAACCTTCTTTCCCCATCTATCGGCCTCAAAAACCTTTCCCCTAACCCTACTTATTCCTGGAAACTTCAAGCCGAATAAATTGAATATGACGTTTGCGGAATGTCTCCCCAAACAGACGATCATATCGGGCTTGATGACCTCAAGCTGTCTGATCAGATAAGGCTTGCAGGCTTCGATCTCCTCTGGCTTTGGGTCTCTGTTGTTTGGCGGTCTACATTTCAGGACATTTGTGATATACACATCCTCACGCCTAAGCCCAAACTTCTGCATAACTTCTGTCAGATACTTTCCGGCGTTTCCTACGAAAGGCCTTCCCTGCTTGTCCTCCTCCCTGCCGGGAGCCTCACCTATAAAAACTATTTTAGCATTTGGATTCCCCTCTCCAGGCACGTAGTTCGTTTTGGTAGCCCAAAGCTCACATCTTTTACAAGATCTGATCTCTTTTTCTATCTCTTCAAGGGTCTCCATAGTGCTCCCTCAGCCTTCGAGCATAGCCTTAATTATCTGAGCAGTCTCAGCAGGATTTGCCCTTCCCCTTGTAGCCTTCATGACGTATCCTACCAGGAAATCCAAAGCCTTCTTCTTTCCACTCTTGTAATCTGCAACAGCCTTCGGATTCTTCTCTATAGCTTCCCTGCAAAGTCTTTCGATCTCCTCCTTTGGAATCGCAAACAGGCCTTTGCTCTTAATTATCTCATCGATATCTCCACCATGATCCAGCTTTGTTCTGATAACCTCAACGACACCCTTCTCCGTAATCTTATCTTCTTTGAAGTACTTCAGTAACTTTGCAAACTCCTCTGGCTTGAGTCTTTCGTATGCGAATCTGAAGTCCTTGCTTCTGTAATTCAGTTCACCTCTCAGCACATCGACGACCCAACTCGCTGCAAGCTTCGGATCAATGATCTTCGCAACATCCTCGAAGTAATCGGCCATAACCTTATCCAGAACGAGAACCTTTGCGAAGTTGTCTCCTATTCCGTATTGAGCCTTAAGCCTCTCACGCTTCTCTTCCGGCATCTCCGGCAGAGTACCTTTAACCTCTTCAACCAACTCAGCCGTGTAGATTGGAACCAAATCCGGCTCTGGGAAGTATCTGTAATCGTGCTCCTCCTCTTTCGTTCGCAGAGAGACCGTTATGTTGTTCACTTCATCGAAGTGCCTCGTTTCCCTCTCGACCTTCCTACCCATTCTGAGTAAATTCTTCTGTCTAGCAATTTCATAGCTCAAAGCTCTCTCAACACCTTTGAACGACGATATGTTCTTAATTTCAATTCTACCTCCGCCCTTTATGGAAACGTTCGCATCAACCCTCATCGCACCCTCCAAACTTCCGTCAAAGACGTCCAAATACTCCAAAATTATCCTGAGCTTATTCAGAAACAGCCTGGCTTCCTTTGGCGAATGCATAACTGGCTCCGTAACTATCTCAAGCAGGGGAACTCCAGATCTGTTGTAATCTATCAGACAGTACTTTGCAGTCGTGATCGATCCCTTGTAACTCAGCTTTCCAGGATCTTCCTCCATGTGGATTCTCTTCAGTGTAATCTTCTTCTCCCCATCCTCAGTCTCAATAGTTACGTAACCACCCAAAGCCAGAGGGCGATCATACTGGCTTATCTGGAAACCTTTAGGTAAGTCAGGGTAGAAATAGTTCTTTCTGTCGAAAACTGTAAAGGGTTGAATTTCAGCGTGCAAAGCCAAAGCAACCTTTATTGCAGCTTTGACAGCTTCCTTGTTTATCACTGGCATCGCTCCAGGTAAACCCAAGCAAACCGGACAGACATGCGTATTTGGTTCATCTTCATGGTAATTTAATGGACACGAGCAAAACATCTTCGTTTTAAGCTTGTTCAGCTGGACATGAACTTCCAAGCCAATTATAACATCTGGCTCCATCGTAATAAGGGATGAGCAAGGCGATAAAAATGTTTAGGTGGAAACGTTCCATACAAACATTGCCCTATCAGTTGCTAAAACTTTTCCCGTTCTATCTGCAACCTGAATTACGACTAAGATACCATCACCTTTCTTTGGAACATGCTTTGGATCTTCAAAACCGATGTAGGCAGTTATGTTATCGCCTTCGGTGTCAATCGGGAGGCAAGTCGATGGAGTTACAAACCGCAGTTTTTCATTTCTCCAATCGTATGCGAATAAAATTATACTTGGAAACGGTGTGTTGTACCAAGGATATAATGTTGGAGCTTCCTTCTTTGTAATAAATGCCGGTTCAACCTTCTTAATTTTTAAAATGTGATGACCCTTAACATTGTAGTGCATAAAAACGACCTTAATTGCCGGAAGCTTTTGCTCTTGAGCGCAACCCGTCAACAAAGTGGCTGATAAAATTATTAAAATCATTAATAGAGCCTTTTTCATATCAATCCTCCTAAGAACTCAAATATGCTCCTTAGGAAATCGAAGATCGAAAACAACTTTTTCTTCTCCACCTTAGGCTGCGTGACGTTCACGCCTATCTCCTTGGTCGCCGATTTCATGAACTTGTATACGACCTTCCCATGGCAGAA
>CAZBFC010000183.1:0-2237 GCA_964491095.1 uncultured archaeon
CTCCCTTGCCAGTTTGGATGGACAAAGATCTCGTGGATCTCCCCAACCTCCTCATTCTCAAAAAAACTCAACCAGTTTGTGTCACATGCGACAAAACCGACGGGTTTTCCATCAACTTCAGCGACGAAGAATCCATCGCTATCTCTGTTCATCAACCATCTAAAATACCACCTTATGTCTTTCGTTCTCGTATACGCGTACTCCTCAAGTCCCCTGTACGCCTCTTTATATATCCGAACGAAAGCATCTAAATCTCTGTTTGTAACGTTTCTAATTCTCAGTTGCACACAGATACATTTTTATTCTCGTTTTTAAAATCTGACGATAATGGATGTCCTCGAGATTTTGAGAAATCTTGTAGAAATTCCATCTCCTTCTGGAAGGGAGGATAGACTCATAGATTACCTGATGAATCTACTTGCCGGGATGGGATATAAACCAGCAATAATTGAAAAAGACTGTATCAAAGATATAGTTTTAAATCCCGATGCAGATGTTTGGATCGTAACGCATCTGGACACAGTTCCAATAAAACGCGGTTTCAGCTTCGATGGTGTCTACGCTTATGGAACTGGTGTTTGTGATACTAAAGGTAGCATAACGGCAATTCTTTTAGCTTTGAATGAAATCGAAGAACTTAAGCTCGGTATTGCCTTACTTTCAGATGAGGAAGAAGGTGGAAAAGGTTCAAAGATCGTCGTTGAATCGTTTGAGCCCAGAAAAGCCATAGTTATGGAACCTACATCTCTCAAGATCGCTAACGTTCACTACGGCTCACTCGAAGTCATAGCCGAATTTAGGGGGACACCATCACACGGCTCGATGCCGGAATTTGGAGAGAGTGCTATTGATTTGGCCATAGATGCTGTAATGAGGCTTAAAAAGGCGATAAACGAGCCCGTCAAATTCTTCATTCAAGAAATTAAAGGTGGAGGGGATGAGTACGCTATTCCTGAAAGATGCAGCCTTAGAATAGACTTTGTCTTCCCTCCAAGCGTTCAGCTTTCAGATTTGAAAAAGATGGTGCTCGATCTACTGGAGAATGCCGAGGTAAGGATCGTTGAGGAGGATGATGGATTTATAAGCAACGATGTCGTTAGCTTACTTGAGAACGCCATTAGAAGGGTGGGATTTGATGTCAGGTACGGTGAGATGCCCTCCTGGACGGATGCGATAAACCTAAAGAAAGCTGGTTGGGATGTCGTCGTCTTTGGACCGGGTGAGCTGTGCTACTGTCATACAGAAAGAGAGAGAATAGCTATAGATGAAATTTTGAAAGCAAAAGAAATTTTGATAGCTTTGAACGATATTGTGGTATAGATTCAATCGGAAGCTATATCTTTCCAACGTTGACTTGGCTAGAAGGTGGTGACATGCCCAAACGTGAAGATATCAAGAAGATCATGGTCATTGGCTCCGGCCCAATAATAATTGGGCAGGCAGCAGAATTCGACTATTCTGGAAGTCAGGCTTGCAAGGCTTTGAAGGAGGAAGGTTACGAAGTAGTTTTGGTGAATTCAAATCCTGCAACGATTATGACAGATCCAGAGATGGCAGATCGAATCTACATAGAGCCTCTGACCGCTGAAATAGTAGCGAAGATAATCGAAAGGGAAACTCCAGATGCTTTACTTCCGACGTTGGGTGGACAGACTGCCTTAAACATAGCCGTTCAGCTAGATGAAATGGGAGTACTCGACGAATATGGAGTCGAGCTAATAGGTGCCAAGGTTGATGCTATAAGGAAGGCTGAGGATAGAGAACTATTTAAGAAAACGATGCAGGAGATCGGATTGGATGTTCCGAGAAGTGACATCGCTCATGACGTTGAAGAGGCCTTGGCTATAGCCGACGAGATCGGTTATCCGGTCATAGTTAGACCAGCCTTCACCTTAGGCGGAACCGGTGGTGGAATAGCTTACAATAGGAGGGAGCTGAGAGAAATTGCTGAAAGAGGCTTAAAGATGTCGATGATACATCAGGTGCTGATTGAAGAGGGTGTGATCGGATGGAAAGAATACGAACTTGAAGTTATGAGAGATCTTGCGGACAATGTCGTCATAATCTGTTCGATAGAGAACTTCGACCCCATGGGGGTTCATACCGGTGACAGTATAACTGTAGCTCCGGCTCAAACCCTTACGGATTGGGAGTATCAGAGGTTGAGGGATGCTGCAATTAAGATAATTCGAGCTATAGGAGTTGAAACTGGAGGTAGTAACATCCAGTTTGCTGTA
>CAZBFC010000184.1:0-3294 GCA_964491095.1 uncultured archaeon
TTGGGATGAGTTGGTGGAGAGATCGCCGCATGGTAGTATATTTCACACTTGGGAATGGCTCAAGATAGTTGAAAAGCACACTTCATCAAAACTCTACCCAATCGTAGGATTCAAAGGCTCCACCCCCATCGGTGTGTATCCCATCTTCCTAAAAAAGAAGAGTTTCATAAGAATGGCATTTTCTCCGCCGCCTTACACCGCTATCCCTTATCTGGGCCCAGCACTTGTAGACTACGACAAACTTAAGGAAGACAAGAGGTTGGCAAATTTTAGAGATTATCATGGTAGTGTCGATGATTTCGTCTTCTCAGAACTAAAAGCAGGCTTTGCTCTGGTAAATCTACATAGATCTCTACTAGACTGCAGACCTTTCAAGTGGACTGGCTATAGCTTGTATCCAATCTTTCATTACACCTTAGATCTGAATCGTGGTCTCGATGAAGTGTGGACAGGATTTAAAAAGGAATTTAGGGAAAACGTAAAGAAAACGAAGAAGAAAGGAGTAACGGTTGAAGAAGGCTCTTATGATGATTTAAAGTACATCTACCAATCACTCATTAAAATATATAATCAGCAAGATAAAAAAATATATATTTCTAAAAATTATTTAAAAGAATTATATAATGTGTTTGGTTCTAAAAATTTGAAGATATTCGTGGCCAAGTACAAGGGGGAACGTATTCAGGGGATCGTTACTCTTTGCTACGACAGAACGATTCAGTTTTGGATCGGTGGAGCAAAGGCAAGTATCAGAGGTATATATCCAAATGAACTCTTACATTGGGAGGTGATAAGGTGGGCTTGCGATAACGGTTTCAAGCTGTTCGAAGAATTCGGTGCCGGAACGGAAAGGTTAGCTGTTTTTAAATCCAAATACAATCCAACTTTGAACGTATGCTTCCAGGCAAAGAAATCTGGTTTGATTTTTAGGTTTTATGAACGAGCATACGCCCTGTTTAGAAATTGGGTGAAGATATGAATGTCTTAATAGTTACGGCATGGTATCCTACGGAGACCAATCCGATCTCTGGTATATTCGTAAGAGAGATTGCTAAAGCCTTGTCTAGATATTCGAACGTCCTGATCCTTCACATGATCGAGGGGTCACCCAAAGGACTTTACGAGATTTTGGAATTTGCTGAAGATAGCTTTAAGGTTGTTAGGGTAAGATACAAACGAATTCGCGGACTGTCGTTTTTTTTATACCTGTATTTGACCGTAAACGTGACCAAGAAGATAGTTGATGAATTCAACCCAGACATAGTGCATCTCCATGTCTACAAGGCGGGCCTTCCGGCACTTATTCTCAAGAAGTTATTTGGTGTTCCCTATGTCATTACTGAACATTACAAGTTGATAGATCGCGGATCTTCCTTAACCCGAAGAGTGGTAAATAGAATCAAGATTTTGATGGCATCGACTATTATAAATTACTCTGAACTTACGATCTTGCCAAGTAGAGCTATTCTCGGAAGTATAGAATCGCACGGTATTTTAAAGGAGGCAAGAATAATACCAAACGTCGTAAATACAGAGATGTTTAATAGAAATAAACCTAAAAAATTAAAAAATAATATAAAAAGGCTGTTGTTTGTCGGTGGGTTGGAGGACATCAAGGGTGTGGAGTATCTGCTAAGGGCTTTAGGTATAGTTGTAAAAATTAGAAACGATTTCATTTTGGATATCGTTGGAGACGGCCCTGAAAGGAAAAGATACGAAAAAATGGTTAAAGATTTGAAGCTGGAAAGGCATGTTTTTTTCCACGGACTGAAGTCAAAGGAAGAGGTCGCCGAATTTATGAAATGTTGTAGCTTTTTTGTACTACCGAGTTTGTGGGAAAGCCAAGCGTGTGTCTTGATCGAAGCCATGGCGTGCGGGAAACCTGTGATAGCAACTTCGAGCGGAGGTCCGAAAGAGATAGTTATGGATTTTTGCGGGATATTGGTTCCACCTGGAGACGTTAAAGCTCTGGCTGAGGCGATAGTTTTCATGCTCGATCACTTCGATAACTTTCCATCTGACAAGATCTCAAAGTACGCACGATCTAGATTTAGTCACGAAAAGGTGGGAAAATTGTTATATAATATATACAAACAGATTGTTAGTAATAAATTGGGTAGGTAATGATGATGGATGTTGAGATCGTTAAGAGTTCGAAAGATTGGGATAACGTTTTGGATCTTTCACCGCATACAACGATCTTTCACACATGGTGCTGGCTTAAAACGATGGAGAAACACTCCAAAAAGAAGATCATGGGTAAAAGATGTAGGGCTAAGCTGTATCCTCTCGTAATTTTGGATGGTGATGATGCCGTTGGGCTCTTTCCGGTCTATCATTATAAAGGTCCTGTGAGTTTTGCTTTGTCTCCCCCTTCCGGTGTGGAGGATCTATACTTAGGACCACTTATACTGAACTACGACTCCTTAAAGCAGAGTAAAAGGGAGTCTAGGTTCTTTTCAATGGTTAGGGAGGTTGATATGTTCATAAAGGATGAGATGAGTCCCAACTTCATTCTGTTCCATACTCCACCAAATCTGCTGGACTCTAGACCCTTCAAATGGCTTGGCTACGATGTTGAACCGAGATACACCTACGTATTGCATTTGACAACGATCGATGAGGTTTGGAAGAACTTTCACAGAAGTTTGAGGAGAGGTATAGAAAAGGCAAGAAAGAACGGTATAACCGTCAGAATGGGAGATAAGGAAGATGTAGAACATATTTACAATTTATTGAGACGGAGAAATAGGATACACACTACCAAAGATTTCGTTTCAGAAATTTATGAAAAATTTTATCCAAAGAATGTGAGGGTGTTCATAGCTGAGGATGACGGAGAGAGGCTGAGCGGTATCGTGAATATATGCTACAGGGACAAGGTCTGTTTTTGGATCGGTGCCCCAAAATATACCTCCAATGGTATAAACCCGAATGAGCTTGTATTTTACGAAAGCATAAGGTGGGCCGTAGAGAACGGATACAGATATTACGAAGTGATGGGTGCGGATGACTTTACGCTCTACGATTTTAAGAGAAAGTTTAACGGAAATCTGACCATGTACTTTACCGTTAGAAGGTATCGTCCATCGTTTATCAAAGTAATTGAGGCCGTCTATAGGTGCATCAGGCCTCGGTATAGGTGATAAAATGATAGAGATCTGTGAGGATGGAGTATATTGGGATGAGTTGGTGGAGAGATCGCCGCATGGTAGTATATTTCACACTTGGGAATGGCTCAAGATAGTTGAAAAGCACACTTCATCAAAACTCTACCCAATCGTAGGATTCAAA
>CAZBFC010000185.1:0-15873 GCA_964491095.1 uncultured archaeon
TACAACTCACTGAGACCCTCTCCAATCAGCGCAAAGCCCAAAGCGAGTAGCATGACCATCAAACCTGGAAATGTGATCATCCACCAATAGCCAGCTGGCATGTATGGTCTCCAGGCACTTAGATCGTACCCCCAGTCTGGAGTTGGTGCCGAAACTATGAATCCAAGAAAGCTCAATCCCGCTTCGGTGAGGATGGCATCAGCAACGCAGAGCGAAAATATGACTATGATGGTCGTCGCCAAATTTGGAAGTATGTACCTTCTCATGATCCTCGAATCGCTGGCTCCAATGGTCTTTGCGGCTTCGACGAACAACCTCGACTTCAAAGATAACGTCTGGCCCCTTGTCATTCTGAAGTACGTTGGGATGTAAACGATCGATATCGCAACTATGGCGTTGAATATACTCGGCCCCAGAACCGCAGCTATGGCTATGGCAAGTATCAGGCTTGGGAAAGGCGTACATACTGTCCATGATCATGGAAAGAATCCTATCCAGCTTTCCGCCGAAATAACCAGATATCAAGCCTAAAGGAACTCCTATGAGCATCGATACGAGCGAAGCAGAAAATACTACTGCCAGGACTATCCTAGAGCCGTAGACTATCCTCGAAAATATGTCCCTGCCCAGGTTGTCGGTTCCCATTATGTGCTTCGGAGAAGGTGGACGTAACACCTCTCCGGTCGATTTCGTCGGATCGTAAGGTGCTATGAACGGTGCGAAGATAGCCATGAATAAAATTGCCGATACGATTATCAGGCCTGAGATTACCATCCATCTTCCTTCCGCCTTTGGAATGAACTTCTGTATCACGAGCATGTCGATCCCTCAGTACCTTATCCTTGGATCCACCAACGCGTAGATTATATCGACTATCAGACTTATCAGAGCTACAAATAAGGCGTAGAAAACTATCGCCCCTTGGACGGATGTGTAGTCTCTGTACTGAATTCTTTCAAGTAGGAAGGTTCCCATCCCCGGCCAGGAGAACGTGGTTTCTGTTAGGACTGCTCCAGCGAGGAGTATCGCAAACTGTAAGCCCATGAGCGTTATAATAGGTATGAAAGCGTTCTTTATGGCATGAAATGCCACCTTCCTGCTACCGATTCCCCTAGCTTTGTAAGCGATTATGAAATCCTGATTCAGAACTTCGATCAGGTTGTTTCTAACGAGCCTCGTGTAGGCTCCTGACAGAACAATTCCTAGGGTTAGGGAAGGTAGAATTAGATGAGAAAGTGCACTGCACAAAGAATCGAAGTTCAACGTGAGGATGCTGTCGATAACGTATAGGCCTGTGATTGTTTTCGGCTCTAGGCCTGGATCTATCCTACCACCTATCGGCAACAGCTTGAGATAAACCCCGAAGATCATCTGTAGTAGCATGCCGAACCATGGTATGAATAGGGTGTATGCGACGATGCTGTATATCCTCATTGAGGAGTCCAGATAGCTTCCCCTCCTGAATGTTGCGATCGAACCTGTTATCAGTCCAATGATCACGCTGATTACAAATCCGAAGATTGATAGTTCAAGCGTTGCCGGGAATCTGTCCATTATCTCCTCTATGACCGGTCTTTTACCCCAGATCATCGATCTGCCCAGATCACCTCTGGCTATGCTCGATAGGTACTCAATGTACTGAACTATAAGCGGTTTGTTGAGTCCGGCCTCTTCCCTCATCTTTTCGAGAACCTCCGGCGGAACCTTCTGCCCAACCATGGCTGCAATCGGATCTCCGGGTAGAATCCTTAGTATAAAGAACACTAAGGTTAGGAGGATTAAAACGGTTGGTAAAACTAGAAGGGCTCTCGTAATTATGTATGCCCTTAAAGATGCCATTGACATCGCAAAAGATGCTCGTCTAAAAAAGTTTACTCCATTTATAATAATTATGACAAATTGAATATTTAACTAATAAATATAAAAATATAAAAATTTTAAGATTTTTCAATCGTCCAATATCTAAGGATCATAGTTGGATCTAAGCTAATTCCGCTTATGTCCTTCTTGGCAACGACGAACAGCTTACCCTGAACCAGTGGAATTATCGGGACGTCCTCAGCCAGTATATCTTGGGCTTTCTCGTACAACTTCGTTCTTTCGTTTACATCGGTTACAGTTGAAGCTTTCTCAAGCAGTTCGTCCATCTCTGGATTTGAATAGTTGCTTCCAGTCCACTTGTTGCTTCCACTCTTGAGGAACGGTGTCATGTAGTCGTCCGGATCCAGATAGTCTGGATACCATCCGAGCAGGCTCAGCATCATTGCACCCTTTCTCAGGTAATCAACGTATGTCGACCACTCTGCACTCTTGAGCTCAACTTCGATCACACCCGTCTTTTCAAGCTGCTCCTTAAGAACCTGTGCAAGATCCTTTTCGGTGTCTCCGTAGTGAGTTGGAGTCCACCAGAGTTCGAGCTTAAGCTTGTTGCTTTCGTTGTATCCAGCTTCAGCAAGCAACTCCTTAGCCTTTTCGATGTTTCCATCTCCGTATTTCTTAAACACTGGCTTGTGTGCCCACATACCCTTTGGAATCAGGGTGTACAGAGGTTCAACCGTACCCATGTAAACCCTCTGGACGATGTCACTTCTGTTGATCGCACAGGCTATCGCCTGCCTTACGAGCTTGTTGTTCGTAGGCTCCATTCCGACGTTGACGACTATGTACCTTATGTAGGCTCCTGGAACTTCGATCACGTTCAAATTCGGATTCTCCTTAAGAGATTTGATATCCACGGGCGTTAGTGTTCTCCAGGCGATGTCAACATCTCCCTTCTCGATCGCAAGCCTAAGCGTTGTGGCATCCTTGTAGAACCTTATGACTATTCTCTTTGTCTTCGGCTTTTCGAAGAAGTACGGGTTCTCTTCCAGTATCAATTCCTGATCTCTGACCCACTTCACGATCTTGTATGGCCCAACACCTCCGGCGGTTTGATCTGGATCTACGCTGTCTGGATTGTAGTTCGGATGAACTGGAAAGTAGGGTGGCGTAGCAACCAATGCCAGGAAGTACGAGACAGGCTTCTTGAGTATGAACTCCACGGTATAATCATCCAAAGCTTTGACATCCTTAACGAAATCCGTTACGAGCCATGCTGGGTCTCCGTTTATCTTCATAACCCTCTTTATCGATCTAACAACATCGTGTGCAGTGCATGGAGTTCCATCCGCGAACTTCAGGTCCTTCCTTAGATGGAATATGTATACGGTTCCGTTGTCCTTAATTTCGTAGGATTCTGCCAGATACGGTTCAAGTTCTGTTGTTCCGGGCTTGTATCTCATCAGACCCCCATTATATTGTTCAGAACTTCCCAAGTGTAGAAGTCGTAGGCGTTGGCAGGATCTAAGTCCGTAACCTTGTCGGTAACACCTATGACTATCTCTTCCTTTGCTGGAGTTTCGGTTGGTGTCGGTTTCTCTTTCGCTGCGCAACCTATAACGAGTGTTACTACCGCTAAAAGAATTAATAAGCCAGCTAACTTTTTGTTGGCCATAGTGATGGGTTAAATTTAAGTTAATAAAGTTTTCTTTAAAATCAATAAAATAAAATAATGATATTTTAGTTTGTTTATTTTTAATATTATTAAAATTAAATATGAATTAAACCTCTCTTAGGAGTTCTCTGACCTCTCTGGCTTTAGCGATACTCAGATCTATTAACTCATCGAAAATCTTTTCGCTGAGCAAAAACGGCCCGCTCTTCTGAATTGAAACTATGTTATCGTTTTGATCCGTCGTTATCGTGATCGTATTCTTTCCTATGCTGAGTTCATCCCTGCAGAGATCAACGAGGATCTTATCCTCAAATACGAGTGAAGTAATCGCAACAGGCAGATCTCTAACCGGCAGTGGGAAGTTGTCTCCGAGCTCAAACCTTTCTGCTGGGACGGTGGTGTTCAGCAAGGCGGCTATCGCTGCCAAAGCCGAGGCATCCATAAGGTTTCCATCGTCATCGAGCGCCCAGATGTCGATGAAGATTATCCAAACCTTCTCTCCCTCTTCTATGCAGAGCTTTGATAGATCTATAGCCCCGCTGTGCCTAATACCTCTATCAACGACCCTTGCAAGCTCTATCGCATTCTCATCCGGCGGACCTGGCTCGAAGGTTGGTGAGGCCAACGGAACGAGTTCTGCGTTTGTTATGATTATACCCTGATCCGGTGCATCTGGGAACGGTTCACCAGGTTGCATCTTTACTCCAGCAACAACCATCGTGTTACCGAGTTTAACCAAAGCCGAACCTTCGGCCTTTGCTATCAATCCGGTCTGTATCTCTATCGGTCTTATCTCATCGAGCCTTCTGCCGTCGATTCTTTCTCCGTCTCTGAGCTTCGATAAAACGTAATCTCTCTTGATCTCCATTAAGATATCTTCTGGCATTTACTCAACCACCTCTTCCTCCTTAATGTATTTCCTCATAATTGCCTCTCTCTGAAGCTGATATATCTGCATGGCTCCTTTCTTTGCTAGTTGTAGGGCCTGCCTAAGCTCATCGGCGGTTACCCTTCCATCCATCTGTAAAAGTGTTATGGATTCGATCTTTCCGTTCCTGATCAGGAATGCAAATGGAATGTCCGCCTCTCCATAGTAATCCTCTTCCTTCATCGGATCCAAAACCAAAACTCCATCCACTTTCGCAACCGCAACGGATGTAACCATACCTCTCATCGGAATTCCGGCATCCACCAATGCCACACTTGCAGCATTCAAGCATGCGGTTCTCGATCCAGCATCAGCCTGCAGAACCTCGACAAATATATCTATGGCAGATCTTGGGAACATTTCCTTCATTATCACAGGCTCAAGCGCCTCCCTGCTAACCTTGGAGATCTCTATACTTCTTCTGTCTGGCCCTGGCCTCTTTCTCTCCTCAACGCTGAAAGGTGCCATGCTGTATCGATACCTAACTATGGCCATACTTGGATCTTCGAGATGCTTTGGATGAACCTCCCTAGGCCCATAAACCGCTGCGACAACCTTGTTTTTTCCCATTTCCAGATAACATGAGCCGTCGGCCCTCTTAAGTACTCCAGCCTCGATCTTTATAGGTCTAAGTTCATCGAAACTCCTGCCATCCAATCTCTTTCCGTCAACGATCAGCTTGATCTCCTCCATACGATCACCCTTCTGAGGATTTATTCTGCTCTACATTCTCACTCTCCTCAGCAGATTTCTTCTCGGCTTCAACTTCCTTGGATTCTTCGGGCGATTCTTTTACCTCCTCCGGCTCGGCCAATCCAAGCTCAACCTTTCTCTTCTTTACGAACTCCGTAATTCTGTCCGTTAATCCTTCGGTGTGAGCCTCCTGCTCTATGATGTATATAGCCTCCTCCGCAACGGAAACCTTCCTTCTATCTCCATTCAGCCATATAAATCCGTTCTGTCCGACGATTATTTGTATCTCAAGCTCAGATTTCAGCAACTTTATCATGCTACCCTTCTTTCCTATAACCCTTGGAACTCTGGTCGGGTTTATCGCAACTATCCTTCCCACCCTGATCGGTCTGCATAGCTTATCCTTCATCGTAAGGGTTACCTTCATCTTCGGATCTATGTTCATGACCTTTGCAATTATCGCATCTCCTATGTCGAGGACGTCGTTCGGTCTCCTGTCCGGTCTCATTGCTGGATTCTCTGGAATGGGTAAGAATGCCATGTAAGGTGAATTTATGTCGACTATCCAGCCGTTGGCGGTTACCTCCTTGACTATTCCGATTACCGTGTCGCCTATCGAGGGTATGTATCTACCCTTGAGTGGAATTATCCTGACTCCCAACTCCGTTTTATCGAGCAATCCCAAAACTCTGGCGTAGACCTTACCATTTTCAACGTATGTGCCCGGACCTGCAGCCTTCGGATTTGTTGAAACCAAATCCCCTGGTAAAACTATCTTCCTGCTTATCATAACTGTATCCTCCTTAAAATTTTAGTTAAAGCCTCTCCTTTCGCAACCTTGCCGAGTAGATCCATCAGATCACCATGCATTCCAGCTGGAATTCTCATAACGCAGATCCAGCTTCCATCTCTCTGCCACTCCTCCTTCGTTATGTTTCCAAATGCGTACAATGCTCCTATAGCCTTTCCTGTATATTCTGGTGGGATCTTGATCGCAATTTCGATCTCCTCAAATCTCAGTGGTAATATCGGTTTTAAAGCCTTAACTATATCTTTGATTTGGGCCTCAACAGACTTAAAAATATCTATGTGAACCTTTGCCTCCTCAAGCGCCCTTTCGATCCTTGTCGGAGGATGTGGAGCCCCTGTCCTCGGATCTACAGCATTTCTCCTTATGAATTCTATTATCTGTCTCTTCTTCTGCTCGAGCATCTCCCTCCTCTGCTCAGCTGTGATCTGAACTTCTCCTTCCTCGATTATGATCTTGACGATCTTACGTATATCGGTAGTTCCAAAAACCTTCTGTAACTCCTCCTTCGAAACTCTCTCCCCCTTCCTTGCATCCTTGAAGACTTCCTCAACGGCTAAGAGCTGTTCGAAGTCTACATCCTTGCCCTCCTTCAGATCCCTTGCAAGGTAGGGATCAACGAGGACTTCGAAAGTCTCTCCAGCCTTTCTCAACCTTGCGATCACTGCCTTCTCTAGAGAAACCATTGTAATCCCTCCTTATGACTGTTTCTTCAGCTCCTCTCTAATTATCTCGTTGGCCTTCTCTACATAGGGCTTGATCTCCTCAACCGTAAGGGACCTAAACATCTTATCCTCAACCCTAACTATTCCGACCTCAACCCCTTCTGGCGTAAGCTCACTCTCGATAGCCTTACCCATAGCGACCATCGCTTTGATTATTGCCTCATCAAGCGTCATGTTCTCGTCGTACTCCTTCTCGAAGTACTCCATGACTACGTTCCTTCCAGCTCCGATGGCCGTTGCCTTGTACTCGAGCAAAGCTCCACTCGGATCTGTCTCGTACAGCCTTGGTTTCTCGTCAACTCCAGCTATCAGCAGAGAAACTCCGAAAGGTCTTACGCCACCGAACTGTGTGAACTGCTGCTTGAAGTCGCAGATCCTCTTTGCCAACTCCTTGACACTTATAGGTTCGTCGTACGTTAGTCTGTTTATCTGAGCCTCAAGCCTTGCCCTGTCAACCAAAACTCTGGCATCTGCAACCAAGCCTGATGTAGCTGCGCATATGTGGTCGTCTATCTTGTATATCTTTTCGATCGTGTCCGGTTCGAGCAGCTTGCTTGCAACCCTTCTGTCAGCCACCAATACAACTCCTTCTTTCGTCTTTACGCCTATCGCAGTTGCTCCCCTCTTAACGGCCTCTCTCGCATATTCAACTTGGAACAATCTTCCGTCAGGGCTGAATACCGTTATCGCCCGGTCATAACCCATCTGAGGTAGATGCATCTTTTAACACCTCCAGATATTTCCTTTTACACTTTTTAATTGTTCCGCTCACTCCCAATATCTTTGGAATTATATCAACATCTCCAACTCTGCTTATTAGTGTTAGTGCTACTTTAACCTTATCTAGAGACTCCCGATGACATCTTAAGATTCCTCTCCTTCCATCAAAGTACTCCAACCAGATACCGGAATGGGCTGAGTACACTTCCCCAAACAGCGACAGCATTGTTTTCCATAGTGTGGATATAAATTCCTTTTCGTCTACATCTCTTTCGCCGATCAATTCAAATGCTATGTATCTCTTCTTCCTCTTTAAAGCTGGTGGTAAGCCCTTCATAACTTTGATAGAATTAGGGAGATCACAAAAACAAGGACAATCAGCACGACAAATATTACAAATGCTATCTTAGCGATCTTCTCAGTTCTCCTTCTCTGTTCCGATGTTATAACCTCTATTACAAGTTCCTTCTTGCACGACTCATGCCTTGGATCTCCGGCAAACCTTACCTCAACCTTTCTCTTTCCCGTCAGATTTGAGGAGTACTTAAATTCGAAGCTACCGTCGGGCTTTGAGGCTACCCTGTCTACCTCTCTCCCATCTACGTACAGCTTTAGCCATCCTCTTAGCGGCTCCCACCTCTTAGATTTTTTATCGTACCATTGTAGATAGCCGGAGATGGTTACCTCCTCTCCAGCGATCGGCTTGGAGTTATCCACATGCAATCCTGCGATCCTCGTTCTCCTCTTTTCCATCACTCAAAATTAAATTTAAGAGTAGATAAGTGTTTTTGCTAGGTTTCTCTCCTCTTCTTTCCAACCGTTGCCAGATATGCTAGATATGCATCCAACTGTATCCTATCGTGGGCACCTTCGGTAAGCCTGAAATCGATCTCTCCAAGCTTGTCGATGAGCATAACCTTCAATCTTTCATCTATGCTGGCAGATGTTATCTCTCTGAACAGCTGTGATACAACATCCTCACCGCTCATTCCGTATTCAACCATGAGTCTGTCTAAGATCTGTCGAGCTTCCATGAACTTTCCTTCCAGAGCTGTCTCGAGTAACTTCTTGATCTCCTCCGGCCTTGCGGTGGCCGTGATCTGGTATATCGCTTCAGCATCTATGACCTCCCCGAAGGCTGCGGCACCCTGCAAGGCGTTTATTGCCTTTCTGAAGTCTCCGTTCGCTATGTAGATCAGAGCTTCAAGACCATCTTCCGTGATCTTTAGGCCTTCCTTCTCCGCTATCTCAAGCAACCTCTTTTTCATAGCCTCCGGCGGAACCGGCTTAAACTTAAAGACGGCACATCTCGACTGTATCGGCTCGATAATTCTGCTGACGTAGTTGCAACTCAGTATAAATCTGCAAGTCTTCGAATACATCTCCATAGTTCTTCTTAACGCTGCCTGAGCATCTGCAGTTAAGGCATCGGCCTCATCCAAGAATATGATCTTGAACGGAGCTCCGCCGATGGGAGCCGTCCTCGCAAACTCCTTTATTTTGTGTCTGACGACGTCTATGCCTCTCTCATCTGAGTTGTGCAGCAGAACAGGTGTTGTTCCACCGAAGAACGCTTCGGCATTCGGCACGCTGAAGTCGTATACCCAGCCATCGTAGCTAATCTTTTCGATTTCCTTGATCTCTACTGCATATAGATCAGATTCGGCCAAAGACTTGAGCCTTAGATATATCCTCCTTTCTTCTTCATCCAGCTCCTTAGTTCTAACAGCATTCAGAATCTTTAGCAGTGTAGCCTTTCTAATCCTGCTCTTTCCGTCGTAGAGCTGATGTCTAAGTAGATGTTTCCAGTTTACGTCAATTTTTCCATCTATACGCTTAAAGAATCTCTCAAATGGTTCAACCGGTAGTAATTCCGATCTTACGTATGAGAAAGTGTTCCAAACGATTCTAACTTCTCTATCGAACACTGACGTCTCTAAACCAGAGATCCTACCAAGCCAGGCGATGTCTATCAGTATATCCTTCGATACGGAGGAGTACCTTACGTATCGTCCCCAAGTTCCGCAGCCGTCACCCATGTAGCCCATTAGGAATGATAATCTGTTCTGTAGGGTTGTGTTGAATATCACGTCCGGTACTCTCTTCGATTTTGCCGTGTATCCTCCAAATACATCTCTGAAAAATCTGGCAAGCTGTGTGTTCAGAAGCTTGGCGTGTATAGCTGAAGCTCTGCTTCTATCAAAACCGGAGTATGCTGGCTGTGTATAGGTTGAAATTCCAAACGCATTACCAAAGCTTCTTATGCGATCGATGAACTCTTGCTCTTTTGCTGATACTGTAAATATTATCTGTCCGGAGGTTTCACCTCTAAAGCTTAGACAGCCTTCTGCTAGGAACAATCCCATTATCCAGGATGTCTGCTCGTTGATTGGAAACTCCGTTAGTACGGTTCTCAGCTTTGGATTGTTATAGCTTTGGAGATACTTGAGCAGATCTACCGATAGCTCTGAACCCTCCAAGCACTTCTTAAAAGACAGCAGTAAATCACCCCTCTTAAGTTCGTCAGCTCTCTTTGAAACGATCCTACCTTCCTCATCTAGCACCATGACCGAGTGGTCGGGTGTAGTCTTAATTTCGCCACCTTCATACTTGATCCTCAGGATCTTGTCCGCCTTATGCCTAGCTATGAACGAAACTGGATAGAACCCGACATCACCGTAGAAGCTTAAAGTTTCTAGGCCTATCGGAACCACGTATTCTTCATTGCCCTTGAAGAACAGTCTGTCGATCTCTTCGAACGTTGTTCTCTTGATCACACCGTTTATCCTTACGAGTATCGGAGTGTCTGGGGTTACCGAGGCGTTCATCTCTATGAAGTTATCTCGCCAATTCTCGCCGAAAAGATCTCTCGCTAGAGCTATGGCTGTAGCAGTCTTACCAGTTCCTGGAGGACCAGCAAAGAGGAGATGAGGAATGTTCTTCTTTTGAACGTAACTCTTAAGCCTTCTGATAACCTCATCCTGCCCAACAACCTCATCGAGCGTTTTTGGTCGGTATTTTTCAACCCAGATCTCCGCTTCGGTAGTCATTGATTAAAAAAAGTAACCCAAAGTATAAAAATGTTGATGCGAAAATGATATCTTCTCGCCCAACAACATCTATATGCCCGTTGAACCCGGCGGGGCTGAGAAGCATGATGCCCCGTGGGCTCCAGACGGGCTACATTCTAAATATCCTTCTCATAACGGAATCGTAAGTTGCTTTAATTTCCTTGCCTCTTTCAGCGCAAACGTGAATCAAGATGTATGCAACCTCCGGAACTTCTCGCAAAATCTTCTTTGCAATCCTTGCCGTAAGCTCATCGGCCTCTTTAACTGTCATCGATCCATCCACCGTGATGTGCATGTCCAAGTGAATCTTATCCTCACCCATGTATATCGCTATGATATCATGGACGTCCTCAACCTCTGGAAACGATTCTGTAATTGCCTTAATCCTTTCATAAAAACTTTCATCTGGACTTCTACCTAAAAGATAGCTTGCGTTGGTCTTGAAAAGCCTGTAACCGTTCATACATATCAGCGTGGCTATAAATATTGAAGCCAATCCATCTGCGATCGGATATCCGATCGAGGAAAAGTAGATACCAAAAATAGCTCCAAGAGATGATGCGATATCGTTTTGAAGTTCGGCAAAAGCTGACTCCTCGGTCGAAGTCCTCTCACCTCTATACATGACCGTAAGCATAATCGGAAGGATTGTGGTTGCCATGAGAACAGCTATCGCCAGATCCGGATACCTTCCAATTGAGGGATGCATGATCCTCTCTATACCCTCCAAAAACAGCTCAAATGCTACAACAGTAATGAATATCACGGCAACCACAACACAGCTCAGGTTCTTTGCCAGTCCATGTCCGAGAGGATGGATATGGTCGGCTGGCTTAGCCGATAATCTTTCAGAGTAAAGTAGGGTTGAAAATATCAGGACATCAACGACGTTGTGCAAAGCTTCTGCAAGCATCGCGAGGTAGTTGGTAATGAGGTAGCATACGAACTTAGCAAAGACTATGGATACGTATGCTATCAGCGTTAGTTTGAGTTTCATTGGTATCTTTACGTTTTGGAGAATTTAAATGTTGCACAACGATTTAAATATAAGTTTTGAAGTGGGTTAACTTTATTACCAGCCCATATATACATCTATTGACTTTCCACTCCGTAGCTATGAAACGTCCGTGAGCGATGACGGGGTGGTCCCAGACGGGGGATCAATTTCTTTAGCCAAGAGGCAGGCACCTTTTGCAACTGCAAGTGGATCTTTAAGCGTTAAAATTTCTGGCTCGAATCCGTCCATCAGGTAACGGTATATCTCTTCCTTCAAAATTTTGGCATCTAAATTTCCACCTATCCTACCTCCAAAAACCACGGCTTCTGGATCGAGTAGAGTTATGGCGTTTGCAACAGCGATGCATAACATCTTGAATCCGTCCACATTGTATATGCTCCCATCTTCGAAGAGAAATTCAGCGGGTTTACCGAATCTCTTCCTTATGCTCCACCCTCCGAAGTAAGCCTCCAAATGGCCTTTTCCACCGCACGTACATTCCTCATCTCCTCCAACGAACCAATGTCCGATTTCACCAGCTAATCCCTCTCCTCTGATCAGCTCACCATTCAGTACTATTCCACTTCCAATTCCTGTTCCAACTGTGATCCCTATCACGTTCTTGAATCCGAAATGCTTTGCCGAGTAGTAAGCGAAGCAGTTTGCATCGTTGTCCAATATAGTTGGAACATCCAAGCTTACTCTAAACTCTCCGCTGATGTTTGGCATCTTTACGATCTTACCCCTTTTAATCCAAGCGGCAAGACCTATTCCAACCGCCTTAACGTTAAACTTATCGATAAGATCGTTCAAAATATCATTCAACCTTGAGATGGTATCCTTTGTTGGGTATGTAGCGAGGTGCTCAAAACCATCATCAAGTGCAACGATATCTATATTCGTTCCTCCCACATCGACACCGATTATCATTGAACTTAGTTGCAAACCGTTTTCTTATAACACCTGCGCAGGCAGTTGACATCATTCACATTTCAGAAACATAAAATTTCTCTATAAAGTAAAATTTTTAAAATTAATTTAATTCAATAATAGTTAAAAATGATAAAAAATTTATACAAGGTTTATTGTTCAAAATGATTGGTTTAATGCATACGGTTAATGAACTGTAATGGTTAAAGTTAAATAACGGATATTGTTAAAGAGTAGTGGGGGTGTCAGTATGGCTAGAGAGTTGACAAAAGAGGAGGTTGAAAAAATAAAGGCTGATGTCGTTGTCGATGCCAGAGGGCAATCGTGCCCAGGACCGATGCTTGAGGCAAAAAAGGCTTTGGCTTCGAAGGTAAAACCGGGTCAGATACTTGAACTGCTTTCAAGTGACCATGGAACCAGACACGATTTAGAGACGATGTGTGCCAGATCAGGTGGAAGATGGGAGTACATCGGATATTACGACACGGGTGGATATGATAGACACTTTGTAAAGAAGCATAAGTGATGGGTATGACCCACAAAATTTTAATTTTTGCTGCTGATATGGCTTACAGAGCTTTAGATCAGGCTGGGCTACTTCACGTTCATTATCCACCAAACACCGTTATAATAAGGATCCCATGTGCAAGTTTGATCCGACCGGATCTGATTTTGCATGCGTTTCATTCGGGCTTTGATGCCGTTTTTGTAGCATCGAGTGGTCCCGATTGCCCGTTTTTAGGTGAGGAGTGTGTTTCTAAGACTGCAAAGAGGATAGAAAAAGCTTATGAGCTCATGGAGAAGGAGGGAATTGAAAAGGAGAGACTAGTAGTTACAGGAGTCTGTTCTACATGCGTAGAGGCAATCGTAAAGACCCTCGAAAGAATTGAAGGTTTTTTGAAGAGTAAGGGGTGATTATTTATGGTTGAAATTAAAAATGAGTATGATGTTCTCGTTATCGGTGGTGGAATAGCCGGTATGGAATCATCCTTATCTCTGGGTGATGCTGGTTTTGAGGTTTTATTGGTTGAAAAGGAGCCGAGCATTGGAGGACATATGATTCAACTGAGTAAGGTTTTCCCCACAACAGACTGTGCTGGTTGTATTACAACTCCCAAGATGGCTGCCACAGCCGCACATCCAAAGATAACGCTACTCACATACTCTGAAGTTAAGAGTGTTGAAAAGACCGATAGGGGATTTAGGGTAAAGATCTTGAAGAAGCCAAGATACGTCGATGAGGATGCTTGCATAGGTTGCGGTAGATGTGAACAGGTTTGCCCCGTTTTGGTTCCCAAGGAATTCGAATACGGTTTGATCGGCAGAAAGGCTATATACATACCGTTCGAGATGGCTGTTCCCAAGAAGGCTTTGATCGACCTCGACAACTGCATAATGTGTGGTAGATGTGAAAGGGCATGTCCCAAAGATGCGATAAACTTTCTGGATGAACCGAAGGAAATTGAAGTTAACGTTAAGGCCATAATCCTCGCAACGGGTTACAACCTGTTCCCACCTGAGAAGAAGAAGGAATACGGATATACCGGAACGCTAACGAGAATACATGACAATAAGAATCCGAACATAATTCATGCGATGCAGTTTGAAAGGATCTTGGCTCCTTCAAGGCCTTACAATGCTCTTATTAGGCCCGGTGACGGTAAGGTTCCGGAAAAGATTGCTTTTGTTCTATGCACAGGTTCTAGAGACAAATCCGTCGGCAACCCCATCTGTTCGAGAGTTTGCTGCATGTATTCGATAAAGCAGGCGTTGCTTTACACATCAGCGGTTCCATTCGGTGAGGTTACGATATACTACATGGACATCAGAGCGTTTGGGAAGGCCTTTGAGGAGTTCTACAACATGGTCAAGGATCTTGGAGTTAGGTTCGTAAAGGGTAAGGTTGCAAAGATTGAATCGAGAAACGGTAATCCAGTTGTTATCGTAGAAAACTTCGAAACTGGAGAGATTGAAGAGGAAGAGTACGATATGGTCGTCCTGTCAATAGGATTGCTTTCAAATCCGGAGTGTGCGAAGAAACTTGGACTAGAGCTAGATGAATACGGCTTCGTAGCTCAGCCAGAAATCAGCTCAAACCCCGCTCTTACGAATGTTGAAGGTATATTTGTAGCCGGAACAGCAACTGGTCCGATGGACATTCCAGACACGATTGCATCTGCAGATGCAGCTGTTGCCCAGTGTATAGCTTATATTGAGGAGAAGTATCAGCTCAAACCTATGGAGGTGAAAAGTTGAGATCTAGAATTGGTGTTTATGTTTGTCATTGTGGTGGTAACATATCCGATGTTGTCGATGTGAAGAAGGTCGTTGAAGCCGTTAAGGATCTGCCAAACGTTGCCGTTGCCAGGGATTTTGTATTCATGTGTTCTGAGGCTGGTCAGGATCTCATAAAGAATGATATAAAGGAGTACAATCTTGATGGAGTTGTTGTGGCTTCCTGTTCTCCTCATTTACATGAGATGACCTTCAGAAATGCAGCGAAAGCTGCAGGCTTAAATCCATATTTGGTTGAGCACGTATGCATCAGAGAGCATTGCTCGTGGGTTCATTCTGATAATCCAGAGGCTGCTACGCAAAAGGCGATCTGGATCGTAAAAACGGCGATAGCCAAGGTTAGCTTGGCCAGAGAACTGGAGCCGATCAGAATAAAGATGAAGAGAGAAGTAATAGTTATAGGTGGTGGAATCGCCGGAATGCGATGTGCAGTCGATCTGGCAAAGGCTGGAATAAAGGTACATCTAATTGAGAAGTCTCCGTTCCTGGGTGGAAGAGCGGCACAGATATACAAACTCTATCCAAGTGGAAAGAGTGGAAAGGAGCTGGTTAGAGAGTTGATAAACGAGGTACTGAAGTACAAGGATAGGATCAGTATATATACGAACGCTAAGATAGTATCGGCTGGTGGAGCTCTCGGAGATTTCAAGGTTAAGATAGAGGTGATGCCGAGGTACGTGAAGGAGAACGTCAGCAAGGATGAGATAAGGAGTGCCATAGAAAGATGTCCAGTTGAGGTTCCGGATGAGTTCAACTGGGGTCTGACAAAAAGGAAAGCTATATACTTCAGAGACTTCAGCTATCCGGAGCTTCCGGTAATAGATATGGATGCCTGTACGAAGTGTGGTGAATGTAAGATCGCAGACTTCAATCAGAAGCCGAAAACGATAGAGCTCAGCGGTAGCATGATAATACTTGCAACGGGTGCAAGGCCGTATGAACCGGAAGAAGGAAAGTACGGATACAAGGTTTACGATATGGTTATCACGCTTCCAGTTTTCGATAGACTGCTCGAGATCTGCGAAGGCCAACTAGTTTACAACGGTAAGGTTGTGAGAGATGTAGCATTCATATACTGTGTTGGTAGCAGAGGAGACGTTTACGACTACTGTTCAAGATATTGCTGTGTAGCAACTTTAAACGCAGCTTTAGCAGCTTTAGAGAAGTTCGGAGTGAGATCCTACCATATCTACAGAGATATAAGAACTTACGG
>CAZBFC010000186.1:0-12771 GCA_964491095.1 uncultured archaeon
GAGTTTTTTTAATTTGGAAAATTCAACACCAATATTAAAACGGAAGTATTGGCAGGATTAACGACCTTCATGACGATGGCATACATACTATTCGTAAATCCAGCTATTCTCAGCAACGCGATGGGTAAGGAAGCTATACCATCTTTGGTCACGGCTACAGCCCTATCAGCGGGAATAGCAACGATCATAATGGGATTATACGCCAAAAAGCCGTTCGCATTGGCTCCTGGAATGGGGCTGAATGCTTACTTTGCATACAGTGTCTGCCTAAACATGGGCTATCCTTGGCAGGTTGCGCTTGCTGCAGTATTTGTTGAGGGTGTTATATTCATAGTCCTGTCGGTTACAAGGTTTAGAACGGCAGTGATTAACGCGATACCTATCTCACAGAAATATGCAATCGGAGCCGGAATCGGACTATTCCTGACGTTGATAGGACTAAAGGAAGCTGGAATAATCGTCAGCAGTGAGGCGACACTCGTAACGCTTGGAACTCAGAACTTTGTAAAGCCGGAATTCTGGCTTGCGATATTCGGAATATTCTTTGCCTGTGCTTTGATGGTAAGGAGAATTCCCGGAGCTTTGCTGATATCGATTTTAACAACCACAGCCTTAGCGATAGCTTTAGGTGTTACGCCAAAGCCGGAAAGCCTATTCTCACTTCCAACGCTCGACTACACGTTCATGAAGCTTGACTTTCAGGGATTGCTCAACGTTGGAGCTATCGGTGTTGTGTTTGCTTTCTTCATGGTTGACTTCTTTGACACACTTGGAACAGTCACCGGTTTAAGTGCCAAAGCGGGGTTCTTAGATAAAGATGGAAGGATTCCAGATTCTGAAAAGATACTGCTTACCGATGCCATAGGTACAACGCTTGGATCCATTTTGGGAACATCGACGGTAACGACTTACATAGAATCTGCCGCCGGAATTGAGGAGGGCGGTAGAACTGGTATGGTTGCGCTTGTGGTTGGAGCGTTGTTCATCTTAATCGGACTGTTCATATCACCGATCGCAAAGATCATTCCAGCATGCGCAACCGCTCCGGCCTTAATAATCGTAGGATTCCTGATGATGAACGTCATAAGAAACATAACGTTCGACGATCCTACCGAAGCTCTTCCAGCGTTCTTCGTCTTGGCGACGATTCCATTTACGTTCAGCATCGCAGACGGAATTGGAGTCGGATTCATCAGCTACTGCATTCTGAAGCTCGTAGCTGGAAAGCCTAAGGATGTACATCCGTTGCTTTGGGTGTTGGCTGGAGTCTTTGTAGTTTACTTCCTCTACCTGGGCGGTCTGATAAGGCTTTAATATTTTTTATAATTTTCATATAATAATTTAGAATCCTAATGATCATGATAATTTTAGGAGAAAATGTAATAGAAAACTTTAAATATTTTTATTTTACTTAATATCTCTCTTTAATCTCAGAAAGCGAAAGTTCGTCTTTCGCTTTTCTGAGATGTTGGGGTGGTTCGATTGGGGAAGATAAGCATTAAACTGTTTGTAGGCGTCGTAGTTCTGCTATCTCTATCCATAAGCGCACAGGCTGCAACCGTCGTGCTGACTCCGGAAAAGGACTGCTACATCCATGGAAAATACAGATGGGGTTGGCTGGGTTGGGATTCTATGATTAACAGCGGCCAACTAAATGTCGGTAGATACGATGCAGGTTACTGGGTCTACGAGCACGAATATCGCACGTTGATATACTTCAACTTGAGTTCTATTCCATCAAATGCGATAGTAGAATCCGCGGAGTTAAGAATATATTACACAAATAGACTTCCGTCCGGTTGGAACGATCCGCAGGGAGATCGGTATTACGTTTGCAGACTGACAGAAGATTGGAAAGAGCTCAATACGCGTCATCCACCGTGGACTGAAAGAAACAGACCGTATCACGTATGTTCGGGCATCGCATCAACAGTCCCCGCATCGGCGGGCTGGATGACGTGGAACGTCACAGATGATGTTAGGGGATTTCTTAATGGGAGTTATAAGAACTACGGTTGGATAATTCGAGACTTCAGCAAATCGTGGTATAGCTACGGTACCTTTAATTCCAGAGAAGCTTCGAGCAATCAACCACAACTCATAATAATGTATTCAACTACACCAGTGCCGGTTCCAGAGTTAACTCCTCTTGGTTTAATAGTAGTTGCGGGATTAATAGTTCTATCGATTAGAAAAATTTCAAGATAAAAGAAAATTATTATATTTTTTTAATGTGAAGTACTGTTCGATTGACGTTGCAGAAAAGAATTCTAAACTATTGTTTATGGTGTTAACTTCAGCCGAGAACAGCTTTCAACGAATTATATATCCACACTTCGGCTGTAACTTCCTTGACTATGAATCTCACTTCTTATCGGAGACACTAAGGCACTCCTTGAAAAAAGTGGTATCAACCATCCATTTTAATGTAAATATTTTAAGACTCCAAAAGGTGTCTGTACTTTTCTATTATCTCTTCAAAAGCATTTAGAACTATCTCCAGCTTATCCTTTGGAACCATATATGTAGATACTTTGAAGCTTTTCGTCCTTCCAGGCTTAATTCCATGTATCTTCCTCTTCTTAAGTTCCTTGTAAAGGAAGTATCCTCTAGCTTTAACTCTCTTTGAGATCTCATAGAGCTGCGGGGATTCAAAATGCATGAGATCATGGTTATGAGGATTTTCTCCAAGCAACTTGAATCCCATTTTCTCCATTTTGCTAGCGAACCATCTTGCCTTCTCTACTTCCTCATCCCACCTCTTTACCCTCTCCTTAACATGCGGAAATGAGGCCATCAGGGTCATTAAAGGTACACCTCTTGCAGTGCAACCCAAAAGTTCGATCTCCTTGTTCTTGAACCTTTCAGATTTTCTTAGCACGATTTTAGCAAATTCTTCCTTCATTCCCAAAACTCCCACTGGCCCAGCGGAGGCCATAGATTTGTGACCACTGCCAATGATGAAGTCAGCATCGAGCTTATTCGCTTTGATCTCCATCCTGCCAATTGAGTATGCACAGTTCAGTAGAACTGGAACCTCATATTCATGGCAGATTTTTATAACCTTCTCAGCATTTGGCAGATTTCCGTAATTTCCATCCGGATACGTAAGAACAGCTAAAACTACCTCTCCTTTCTTTTTAGTTTCTTCTATAATATCGGCAAATTTTTCCTCATAAATTTTAAATTCTGGATAACCTGAATTCGGAACTTCCGCAACATTTAATCCGGATCTCTCAGCGGCCAGAAATGTGGAGTAATGGGCGTTTGAATCCACAATGACCCATGCATCCTTCTTTGCCAAGCTGTGCATGACCACGAATTTTCCTTCCCTTGCTCCGGTTGTAATTCTAACGACATCACAGTCCAAAAACTCCGCAAGCTGTTGAACGAAATCCTTTATCGGAGGATTTTTAATATCGTGCAAACTTCCTTCGCAGAAGTCGCAGACACTGTAGCCGTCTCCCCATTCCAAAAGCATCCTTCTAGCATCCTCTGTGAGAATCCCTCCCGTTTGCAGGGGATCTATGTTTATAAAATCCTTAGTCTGCCTTGGGATGAACATGCCAACACCTCCGCAAGATTAATCTTTTCCTATGTAAACAACGTGATGATGAGATTGCTGGTTGTGTTGTTTTTAGCTGTTTTGCTGTTGGGCTGTGCTCAGAAGGAGGTGACAAAATTGGAAAAGAACTTGGAAGTAAGATCTGTGTTTAAGAATGGAGAGTACATTCCGAAGAAGTACACCTGCGATGGTGAGGATATCTCTCCGCCGCTCGAGTTGGTAAATCTGTCACCAAACGCTAAGAGTATTGTAATAATCATGGATGATCCCGACGCTCCTATGGGAACGTTTACACATTGGATCATATGGAACATCCCACCAACGAACAAGATTCCCGAGGGGATTCCAAAAGGTAAGGAGATATCTGAGCCCTTTAAGGCTTATCAAGGAAGGAACGATTTTGGAGAGTACGGTTACGGTGGACCTTGTCCACCAAAAGGAAAGCCGCATAGATACTTCTTTAAGGTCTACGTTCTCGACACGGTACTCGATTTAAAAGATGCAACAAAGGAACAGCTTCTGAAGGCTATGGAAGGCCATATAATTCAATACGGTGAACTGATGGGTTTGTACGGAAGATAATTAATTTTTTATTATTATATTTTATTTTTAAAATTAATAACTTATTATTAATTAACAGCAAACGATCATGCAGTTGCTGTATCATTTTCTCAAAAACACAAGATGCTTAATTAGAGGTAAGTACATATGAATATTATTAAAATTATAAATATAAAAACGTAAAGAATAAATATGATGAAACTAAACTAAAGGGATGGAAAGGCGATTTAAAATACCAGTAGCAGAAAGAAAAATAGCACTTCTAATCATATCTGCTGCAATACTGGCCTTCTTAGGTATCGCTTTGGATCTTTACACGGAATTTCTTTGGTTTAAATCTCTGAATCTTGATTCAGTCTTTGTTGCTATGCTTTACTACAAACTCACACTCTTTGGGATCTTCTTTATCATAGCCTTCGTTCTACTTAGCCTCAACAGTTTGCTCCTTCAAAAAGCAGGCTATGAGTTTCTTGGCGAATCGTATAAACTACCGATGTGGGTGAACATATCTTTAGCTTTGGTTGTAGCTTTCCTTTTTTCTCATACATGGATACAGTACGTTTATCTCGTGAACTCAGTTGATTTCAACCTCAAGGATCCAATCTTTGGTCTCGATGTATCGTTCTACGTATTTAAACTACCGTTCATTCAGACAGTACTTTTCTTCTTCTTTACATTGATCATACTTGCCATTCTAGTATCGTCGGTGTACTATGCCTCTATATTTAGCCAGATAAAAGATTTTAGTGAGTTTAAAGCTAAATTCCCAAAAACGGGGTACATCCATGTCTCCATGCTCTTAGCCGGGATCTTCATCCTTATAGCATTCTACTTCTACCTTGCAAGGTTTGATCTGCTGACCTCCCCACACGGAGCGGTGATGGGTGCTGGCTACACGGACGTGCACGTGGTGCTTCCCGCGATGGGGTTGCTTGCGGTAATATCACTTCTCTTTGCCGCAATAGGCATCTACCTTGGTTACAAACGAAACTTCGAAGCGATGGCGATACTCGTCATCGTTTTTGCAATTGTAGCATTTTTTTCAATTGTCGTTGCACCTGCGATGATTCAGAAGCTTAAGGTTGAACCAAATGAACTTGCTAGGGAGGAGGAATACATAAAGTACAGTATCAACTTCACGAGGTTTGCCTACGGCTTGGATGTTGAGAAGATGTATTACTCTGCTGAGGACAATCTCAGTGTTGGTACAATTGAAAGGAATCGTGGTACCATAGACAACATCAGAATTTGGGATCATCGTCCTCTGCTCAGCGTTTACAGGCAGATGCAACAGATAAGAACGTACTACTTTGTGAATGACGTTGACGTGGATCGTTACAACATCGATGGTAGGTACACACAGATCATGATCTCAGCAAGAGAACTCTCAACCGAGTTGTTATCGCAGAGGGCAAAAACTTGGCTCAACGAGCATCTGATATTCACCCACGGTTACGGTGTTGTCGCTTCGCCGGTAAACTCTGTAACTAGGGAGGGGTTACCCAACCTGATAGTGGAGGACATTCCTCCCAAGGGAAAGATTGCCATCGAACGTCCTGAAATCTACTATGGTGAACTGACAACCGACTATGTTATCGTTAAAACCAAACAAAAAGAGTTTGACTATCCATTGGGGGAGGTCAACGTTCTGACCACTTACAACGGTTCGGGAGGGGTTAAGCTCGACTCGTACTTCAAAAAGCTCATATACTCGATAAAATTTGGTGACATCAAGTTTCTACTTAGCGATTACATCACAACCGAAAGTCGCCTGATGTATCACAGAAATATAGCAGACAGAGTCTCCACGATTGCACCCTTCCTTGTATACGACAAAGATCCGTATATAGCCGTGATAGACGGAAAGTTGTACTGGATAATCGATTCATACGCGATTCTTGACAAGTTTCCGTATTCGGCAAAATATTCAACCTTCAACTACATTCGTAATCCCGTTAAGGTCTTCATCGATACGTATAACGGAACTCCCGAGTTTTACGTAATTCAGGAAGATCCGGTCATCAAAGTTTTGATGAAGGCTTTTCCAGATCTTTTCATTCCAGCCAGTGAGATGGGTGAGGAAAAGAGAGCCCACATAAGGTACCCCGTCGATCTGTTTGAAATTCAGGCTCACGTTTATGCAACTTTTCATATGGATAACGCCAAGACGTTCTACAATCGTGAGGACGTATGGGAGATTCCAAAGGAGGTTTTGGAAGACAGTAGAATAGAGATGGAACCCTACTATGTCATACTTACCTTACCTGGAAGCGGCAAGCCAGAGTTCGTATTGATGTTACCCTTCACACCTAAAGGGAGGGATAACATCATCGCTTGGCTGGCGGCGAGATGTGATGAGAAATACGGTGAGTTAAGACTGTATGAGTTTCCGAAAGGTCAACTGATTTACGGACCTATGCAGATAGAGGCGAGGATAGATCAAGACCCAGAAATTTCCAAGTTGTTTACCCTTTGGGGACAGGTTGGGTCGAAGGTCATCAGAGGTAACTTGCTCGTTATCCCCATAGAGAACTCCATACTTTACATTGAACCAATTTATCTGAGAGCCGTGAATGCACAGATTCCAGAGCTCAGAGGAGTTATAGTCGTCTATGGAGATACACTGGCAATGAGACCAACGCTTAATGAGTCCTTGATAGCCGTATTTGGTGAGGAGGTTAAAGAGAAAGTTACTGAGAAGGAGGACATACGAGATCTTATGAAACTGCTTGTTGAAATATACGATGAGGCATTGAAGGAGGCAAGAGCAGGTAACTTCAGCGGATTCGGCGAGGCTATCGAAAGGCTTGGAGATACCATCACCAGGCTTAATCAGACTATAGAAAATCATTAAATATAATAATATTTTATTTAATCTTTTTATTAATAAATTAAAAATAAAGTTAAGCTCTTAGGCTTAAGAAATGGTGTAAAACGAAAAAATACAATTAAAATTATCTATATATATTTATATTAAAATTTGTTACAATCTATTACAGTGTCATAATATTCTTTTTAAAACGTAAAATCAGAACTGTACCGCATGAAAACACTCATACTTACCGAGAATGATGTTAAAAAGATTTTAACGATGAAAGAAGCTATGGAGGTCGTAGAGAAGGCTTTTGAGTTACATGCGAAGGGTAAAACGCAGATGCCACCGAAGGTGTATCTGACGTTCGAAAAAGGAGATCTCAGAGCTATGCCAGCGTATTTGGATGGAAAAGCCGGAATTAAATGGGTGAATTCGCATCCAGAAAATCCAAAGAAGGGTTTGCCGACTGTTATGGCTGTTCTGATCTATAACGACCCAGAAACAGGATTTCCATTGGCGATTATGGACGGAACGCACATAACAAACTTTAGAACCGGTGCCGCAAGTGGAATCGCTTCCAAGTATCTCGCTAGGAAGGACAGCAGAATTTTCGGATTCATCGGCTGTGGAAGGCAGGCGTACACACAATTTTTGGCACTGAAAGAGGTCTTCGACATTGAAACTGTTAAGGCTTACGACGTATCGAGGCAGAATGCGGAGAGATTTGCAAAGTTCTGTGAGGACTTCGGAGTTTCGGTAGTTGTCTGTGAGGCCAAAGAAGCTTGCGATTGCGATATTCTAACGACCGCGACACCGTCAAGAAGACCTATCGTTAAAGCCGAGTGGATTAAAGAAGGTACGCATATCAACGCCATAGGCGCCGATGCTCCCGGTAAGCAGGAGCTTGAGGAGGAGATACTACTGAAAGCCAAGATAGTCGTGGACGATATGGAGCAGGCGATTCATGGAGGGGAAGTAAACGTTGCAATAGCAAAGGGTTTGCTAAAGCCGGAGCAGATCTACGCGACACTTGGAGAGATCGTTGCAGGAGTAAAGAGGGGAAGAGAGAGCTATGAGGAGATCACGATTTTCGATTCTACTGGTTTAGCCATTCAGGATATTGCCGTGGCGGATTTGGTGTTCAGAAAGGCTAAGGAAATGGACATAGGCCTGGAAATCAAACTATTTGACTTTTAAATATTTTAGAGTAGCTCCTTCTCGGCCAACTCGATCGCCTTATCGATTTCCATCTTCAAAGCGGGGGGAAGACCTTTGATGTCTATTTCCATGAATCCTCTGATTATCGTGGCTGTTGCCTCATCCTGTGTCATCCCCCTCGACATCAGATAGAATATCTCATCCTCAGCGATCTTGCCTATAGCAGCTTCGTGGCTTAGATCAACGTTGGAACACTTAGCCTCAAGCTCTGGAATGGCCAAAATTTCACCCTCGTTCAAAATGAGCCCTCTACACTCCAAATGTCCTTTAACCTCTGGAGATTCGGCAACTATATGCCCCCTAGCGATGATTTTACCTCCTTTGCTTATCGACCTCGAGATTATCTCTGCACTGCTTCCCTTCTCCATTAAAACTGCTCTATTGCCCATATCTATCGTAGCGTTCTTAAAGGCGACAACTATACTGCTGAAGATAGCAGTGGCGTTCCTCTTTAGGTATGCTGTAGGATACATCTGAACGAGCTTGGCCGGAGTCAAAAGGACGTAGTTGCTTACGAACGTTCCGTTTTCTTCCACAATCACTCCACTTCTCGGCCTAACTTCTATATCTTCACTCCAGCTGTGGATCATTGTAAAAGTTAACTTAGCGTTTTTCTTGACGTAAAATTCCGAAACTCCGATGTGCATACCCATCGCTCTTGGATGAGATGTACAACCTGAGATTACGTTGATCTCTGATCCTTCCTCGGCAATTACAATGTTGTGAACCTTCTGTTTCTTGATTCTACTTAAGTAAAGGCAAGCCTCAACCGGAATCTCAACCTTAGCATTTGGAAGGGCTCTGATGAAGTAACCGTTGAAGTCATCCTCTACTTCCCTAGTGTACTCATCCTCAACCTTGACCGCTTTCCAAAAGTAGTCTTCGAGCCAATCGTACTTCTCCAATGCCCTTCTGATCGGCATTATTTCAAGACCCTCCATGAATCTCGAAACCTTCTTGACTTCTTGGTCGAGCAACAGAAAGCTTCCAGATCTTTTCTTTGGATCCATCTCTATTCCTACGCTCTCAAGTCTCTCCTTTAAAATCTCCTCGGGCATCTCTTAACACACCCCTCATAGCCGAATTCGCTGATATCCTTAAGAAGATCGAAAGGATCTCCCATACAGATCACTCTGCCTTTATAAAGGACGACACCGTAATCCGCATCGACGTAATTCAGGATGTGTCCGGTGTGGGTTATTATTATTCCAGCCTTACTTCTCTTCTCAGCCGGTTTATCCCTCTCCAAAAGTTTGCTAATCGCCTTACCGATTATCGATATGTTCTCCAGATCGACACCGCTATCTGGCTCATCCAGCATCACAAAATCTGGATTTAAAAGCATAAGCTGTAATAGTTCGGACCTCTTAGCCTCTCCACCACTGAATCCGACGTTTAACTCTCTGTTCAGGAGATCCTCCATTCCCAAAAGTTTTGCATACTCTTCAATCTTGTCCTCAGTCCTACCGAGCTTTGCACAGTGCCTTAGGACATCTATCAACTTAACCCCTCCAATTTTGGGTGGATTTTGAAAGGCTATGCCCATGCCCTTTCTAACCCTCTCGTCCGTCGGTAGTTTAGTTATATCCTCACCTTTAAATATAATTCTTCCATCATATATTTTATACTTGGGGTTTCCTATTATCGTCATGAGCAACGATGATTTACCGGATCCATTCGGCCCAAATAAAACGAGTGTCTGTCCCTTCCGAATATGCAAATTTACATTTTCAAGTATCCTTTTGCCATCGACTTTAACTCCCAAGTTCACGATTCTCAGCATATCCATCCCAATATCACTTTGCTTTTCTGCTATAAGTTTTTTCATATTTATCAAAACTCAACTATGCTTACGTCTCCATCTTCGAATATGGCATAGGTTCTGTTGCCAGTTAGATATCCGCAAACCTCACCAGGATTTACGACAAACTTATCCTCCAGCTTCTCTATAAGAGGCTCATGTGTATGTCCCAAGACTACAAGCTTGTAATTCGAATTTCTGAGGACTTCAACGATTCTCTTGTCGGTTCCGTGGTAGACTACCCCTTTATCTTCACCCATCGGAAATATCACGATATCTCCGATCTCCCAGCCGTTCTCTTCTGCTATCTTTGTAAGAAGTCTTCTGTCACCGTCGTTGTTGCCGAAAGCGAAGTATATTTTGACATTCAAAGCCTTGAACTCCCTTATGGCAAAAGGCGAAATTATATCACCCGCGTGAACTACAAACTCGATCTTTTCAGTTTTTAGCCTGTCTATTAGGTCTCTTATGGCTGGAATGTTGTCATGGGTATCGGAGATAATCGCAAATCTCATGGATTTAGGTTGAACCTACGATAGATAAGCTTATCTGATGTGGTCGAGCAAAATCTTAAAGGCCATCTTCTCCCTCCCACTTCCGCATTTCTCCACTATAACTCTGCATTCCTCAATTTTACGAAGAAGAAGGGGGTCTCTGTTTATTACGTAACGAGTTGCATGGACAAGAGCTTCGATGAGTGCGTTGAAACCCCTGTTGACAGTTCTAAACTCTTTCCTCAGAATAGCGCCATCCATAAGCTTAAGCTTGAATTCGGCGGGATTTCCATCTTTTACCTTTTCGCATTCGAACTCGCACCAAGCCAACGAGCCTCTTATGACGGGAGGATTCAAACTTTCGAACCAGTCTTCGCTGAGATCTTCAAAGGCTGAGATTGTCCAAATGATCGGATCGTAGATAACATTGGTCCAGAGCTTGCTTCCAGCTTCGACGTTTCTTCTCGTATGCGAAGGGTAAAGTTTGACTTTCGCGTATTGGGAGTTTGCATCATCTACGATTATGCCAATTGGGGCGGTATTGATACCGTGTTTGCCGAACGTGATTGCAATTATCTCGTTTATACCTTCCGTAAAACCGAAGTCTGCAAGCTTCATGGTCAAAATTCGTCAGAGAGTTAAATTGCACTATGGATGGGAATCAAAATCTGAAAAATTTAAATATTATTTGGGAATTAGAATCCCATTATGTGGAGATATGTGGAGATGCTAAATCCACACTGGTTCGGTGAAAGAGACCCAGATCTGGAAAGATGGGAAAAGAGCAAGATAAGGTGGATTCCAAAATGGTTGAAACAGATTTCTCTTGAGCCGTTCTCGCTAAACTTCGTCCTCGGAGCGAGACGAGTTGGCAAAACGACCGGACTAAAGCTTCTCATAAGAGAGCTTATCGAGAGGGGTGAGAAACCGGAAAGGATAATTTACGTGGATATAGACCTTATTCCGAGTTTGGAGCACTTTCAGGATATTCTCTTTTGGATAACATCGGAGAACTACAGATACGTTTTTCTTGATGAGGTTACGAGCCTGGAAAATTGGTGGAAACCCGTTAAGGGATTCATAGATGCTGGAAGGTTCAGAAACAGCGTGCTCGTAATTTCGGGTTCTGTTTCGATTAGGTTGAAGAGGCAGGCGGAGCTGTTTCCGGGAAGGATGGGTAGGGGGAATGTAGTAAACGTATTACCTCTTTCATTTCCAGAATACTTCGAGCTATCATCCTTACCGCCGAAAACGGAAAATCTCGTGAAAAAGTTCAGTGAATACCTATCAACGGGTGGATTTCCCGCAAGCATCAACGAGGATAAGAACTGTGTTAGGGATTTCATTTCAGCGTTCGAGAGCGAGATATTGAAGGCCGGGCTCAGCGTGGAAATAGCTTTCAAGATTCTGCACTCGTTGCTGGGAAAAATTCCTTCGGCGCTGTCCTATCAGAGCATAGCGGGAGATATTGGAGTTGATCACAAGACTGTGAGGAACTACTTGGAGGTTTTCGAGAACATGTTTCTGATAAAAGTCGCATATTGGAAGCAGGGGACAAAGGTTTCACTGAGAAAGGAGAAGAAGATCTTCTTCAGAGATCCGTTCATTTTGAGGTCTTTTTCCCTTTGGACTGGGGTGGAATTTCTGAAATCCGCTCTTTACGAGAACGTCGTTCAGGAGCATCTCTACAGGCGATTCGGGGAGATTTACTACTATCGCAACGGATACGAGATAGACTGCATCGCGGGAGATTTGAAGGTTGAGGTGAAGGCGGGAAAACCGCATAGGAGATATCCTAAGAGAATACTCGTTCTCGACGAGGAAGACATTCCAAGATTCTTGATCGAGCTATTTCGGCATGATGAGGTTTAATCGTGCGCTTGAACAAATTTGGTGCGGGCATTTAAAGTTAATAGATCAGTTCAAGTGCCTTTTCTATGGAATAACTGGTATTTCTTCGTTGAATAGGTGGAAGTATGCTTTGAGGAAGTGGGAGGAATAGTTTTGGGGTCTTGCGTATTCGGGGAAATATTTTGGATCGTCTTCGCTCTCTTTACGGGCTTTTTCATAGTCTTCTTTTGGAATAGGAACGCTATTATTACGTCTCCATAGGATGTGGAGTTGGAAAAGTGTATGGTGTTGAGCTAAGGCTCATTGTGCACTCTACCTGAGGTGTTACAAATCCTGTTTCTTCACACGAACCACAGGTGTAGTAGAGTGGCTGATAATCCACCTGGTATGTTTGCCATTTCCAGGAATCATAGATACAATCGCAGTAGCTGGAATAATCTTTGCAGTTTGAAATATCTGTTGCAAA
>CAZBFC010000187.1:0-9000 GCA_964491095.1 uncultured archaeon
TAAAGAGGATTGAAAGAAGCATACTTGCCAAAGAACTATCAGAACTTAGCTGAGAAGCTCAATGTAAAGAGGATTGAAAGTCACCGAGGACAGTCTAGCCAGCCTGTGGGATCTGGACAGCTCAATGTAAAGAGGATTGAAAGGTGAAGTATGTTTACGTTTGCCCTTATTGCGGACACCGCAACTCAATGTAAAGAGGATTGAAAGGTTATAATAACGTCCGTTATATTATCCGTACGGTAGTATACTCAATGTAAAGAGGATTGAAAGAAAATACCGCAAACACAACAAACCACTTTCTTTTCATGACCTCAATGTAAAGAGGATTGAAAGGTATTTGCTGGAACTGTGAAAACCCAGCTATAAATCGGCATAACTCAATGTAAAGAGGATTGAAAGATACGCTTGTGGATATGAAACAAAAAGGCTTAACGTATTTGCTCAATGTAAAGAGGATTGAAAGCTTACTAACAACGTTTTATCTGTTAAAACGGTTTCATATCTCAATGTAAAGAGGATTGAAAGTTTTTGAGTTTGGCTAGGAGTTGCTTAGTCTGCTTTTTGGTTCTCAATGTAAAGAGGATTGAAAGTGATAGCATTTCTGATAGCCTTAGAGGCCAAAGTTTCCCATCTCAATATAAAGAGGATTGAAAGTTCTCTGCCAGGTTGTTCAGGGCATCTGCGAGGTCTGTTAAGAACTCAATGTAAAGAGGATTGGAAGATAGGCGCTGTGAAAGGCTTTATCTCTGCGAACGGCTTAATTCTCAATGAAAAGAGGACTGAAAGGGGTGCGTTAGCAGGGTCAGGGGTGTCCCCTCCCCCTAAACTCAATGTAAAGAGGATTGAAAGGACGTGGACATGAGTAGAATCTACGATATTGCCATAACACGTCGTTGTTATATTTCGCTAACAGCAAAATTTCATCGAGACTCGATTGAAAGAGTGATTGATTGGGAAGAAAAGTATTAAATATTGTTTACTTAATTAATATTTATGGGAACTATAACGATAGTACTAAGCGAAGATGTTGAAAGAGAGCTAAGAAAGACTGTTAAAGATATGTTTGGAACTGAGAAGGGTGCGTTATCGAAGTTCATAGAGGATGCAATTCGAAATTACATCCAGCTACTAAAGAAAGCTGATAAAATCTATAGGGCTTACAAAGGCGAAAAGTTGATTGCTGAAGCGAAATCTCTTGAAGAGCTTGCCGAGATATTAAGAAAAAGAGGAATAGATATTAGAGGATTGAGAATAGTCTGCTCGGACTTGAAAAAAGTGGCGAGAGCTGGTTACAGGCTGAGAGCATGATTGCACCTTTAGTAGATACTCCTTTTTTGGAGATATCCATAGAGAATCCTTTCAGCGGGAAGGTTTATCCTAAGGAGGGAAAAGTCCTTGCAGTAATCGATACGGGATATGAGGGATTCCTAATGGTTCCAGAGGATATCTTTCATGCTTTGGAATTCGATAAACTTTGTTTGGATGAAAGAAAACTTATGCTCCCAAATGGTAAATTTATAACTTCGCGTGGAACTTATGGAATCGTCAAAATAGAAGATATCAAATGTGAAGGTTTCGTTGAAACGAGTGAAGTCGATGAACTGATATTAGGTATAGACTTTCTTTCAAACTTTAGAATTACTCTTAACTACTGCCTTAAACGCTTGGAAATCGTAAAATGCTAATCCTGTATTACTTGAGACAGAAGCTTCTGAACACACAGAACTTAGGGCATTTATCCGCTACATCTGGCTCTTCATCTTTTAAAAGCATCATTTGAAGTTCATCCCTCTTCTCTAAAAAGCTCGATCTCAGATAGTCTCCTATTATATAAAAGTCTCTATCTATTTTTATGCTATTTCCGATTTTTGAGATGTAAACCGTACAACCAATATCTACAGGCCTCTCAAACACACTCTCGAAAGCCAAAGCGTAACCAGCAACCTGAAGTCTATGCCATTCCTCTTTTCTTCCAAGCTTGATGTCGAATATCATTCCTCCAAGCATCCAGGCAGCGTCAGCCCTTAAGTATTTGCTCAAGCCCAGAAGGCTACCGTCGACAACTATCTCTGTAGCCATTGGGAAGGATAACTGAACTAAGCTTTCCTCATTCAAGAATGGATACTTAGCCTTAACCTCCAAAACCTTGCTTTCTATTCTTGTTGCTTGCCATTTAGCTATCAGCCTACAAAATTCAGTTAATTCGTTAACATCCCTATCGCTGAGCTCAATGTTTTTCTTCATATCCGAAATTTCTCGCTTTAGATTTTCTTCAGCGCTCTTTACGAGTTCATCCCTCAGATCCTCATAACCCAAATACACAAGCTTCTTGGCCTTTAAAAACATTGAAGAAATCAGCTTATGGATTATAAAACCTTTTGCTTGATGGATCGTTGTAGGAACGGATTTCTTGAGAATCTTATGCCTAATCCAAGCATCCCTCCTCGTTGGACAGATCGAACATGCCACATCCCATACTGGCAATAGCAGTTCGTTTGAATAGGGTCTTATCGGGCTGTCAAACCAGTTCCAACCCCTAAGCCTGTCGTCTATCTGATGATCCCTCGCTCTTGGCAAAAGATCCCTCGTAAGTTTCTTAACCTCGATCAGATCCAGATAATACATAACGATCACCACGGTAAATACGGAATGGTGAACGATTCTCTATTTCCTCTCAAAAATGACACAAATTCCTGCAGATAGTAAAACATCATAGTTTCCATCTTCATCTTCCTTCCCTTATATTCAATCCTGCCTTGCATGAAATCTTCGAAGAACTGATTTCTAAGCATCGCGATGGTTTTGCTCTTCGCTTTGTCTGAGAAGTAAGCAGGGCTTAACTTCTTGAGAAAGCCAATGACGAATCGGTCGACCATAGGCCTAAAAGGTTCCATCAGATCGAAAACCAAAGATAGTTTGCCGGGTCTTTCGACGTGAATATAGCCCATGAATGGATCCAAACCAAATTTGAGGATGTACTTCCAAATCTGACCCATCAACATGTTGTAAGCAACATTCAGACTCAGATTTACAGGATCCGAGCTCTTCTGATTTCTCCCTTCAAAATTGTAATCGTCCAAAGTCAGTTTTATTCCATCCCAGTAATAGTTCGCACATTCACCTTCATAAGCTAAAATCTTCTTTCTTGCAGAATCCAAATCCTCAAAATCTTCATAACTTAGTTCGTCGAACTTATCCTTCATGAGTTTGTAAATATCGTAGAGCTTAGATGAGATCACCTCATTCATCCTTCTGCTTTTTGAGTAGTATCTGATATTTGACATCTGATTTCTGATCTTTCCCAATATTACAGATTTTGCAACTTTGATCCCTCGAATGTCCTCTAAACTTTTGTATTGCTCATATCTGTTCTCAGCTGTACCTCCAGCTTTAGCATTTATTACTCTTGCAACTGGCTTTCCTGTGGGTGTTGTGAAAAGTATGTCAACACCAGATTCGGCCAACTCTTTTATAAGTTCTGAGGATATGCTAACTTTTCCAGAGATTATCAGATCTCTAATCGATTTTATCGGGATCTCCTTCTTTTCGTTTTCCGTAGCGATGAGAATCCGTTTCTTCTTTTTCTTCAAAATTGCACCGAATTCATCAACAATTAAATGGCCGTACTCCGTGATGTTCATTAAAAAATGTTCTGATTTAAACGAATAAAAGTTTTATCGAGTTCAGGCTTAAGTGTATCCACCATTTTATCTTGATAATAAGTGGAAGAAAGTTTTAAGAAATCGAAAATTAATAACATTAAACGATGTTTAAAGCCGAATTTGAACTCGAAGCTATAACTCCGATTTTTATGCGAGGAGCGGATCAAAGACAAGCTGAGATTCGTTCGGCGTCAATTAAGGGTTTGATGAGGTGGTGGTTTAGGGCTCTGGCTGGAAACTACTTTGGCAATGACATAGCTGGACTGAAGAAGGCTGAAGAGAGCGTTTTCGGAAGCACGGGGAGAATAAGTAAGGTTATCGTCGAAATATCTAATATAAAAGGAACTAAGCAGAGGTTGATAAATAAAGTTATAAAGGACAAAAGAGGTAAGATTAAACCCATATTAAACGGAAAATCTATGGTTCTTCTTACACCATACCTACTATTTCCAATTAAGATGCATGCCGATGAGCTAATTAAAGAGTTTCGGAAGATTTGTAAGGAAGATGTTGATAAGATTAATATGATGCTAAATTATAAAAATATTTATTTCTATCCTCCAAAAACAGAATTCAAAGTGATCATAAAGAGTTATGACGAAAAAGCATTTAAGTTGGCATTACTTTCTCTTTGGGCTTTGCTTACGTTGGGTAATGTTGGATTTAGAAATAGACGAGGAATGGGTTGTCTAAAGATTACTAACACTACAATTAGTGTAAATGAACAAAAAACCGATTTAGAAAAATATTTAGGAATACAAACCACTTTTGAAACAGTAGATGAGTTTAAAACGACCATCAAAAACGTAATAGACAAAGTTGGTAATCTGTTAGAAAGAATCAAAAAGTTCGAAATCTGTTCATATCCCGTTTTAAGTGAGATTAGTTCAAGTATTGGAATTATAAAAGCTAGTGGAGACAAAAGTGACACTGAAAGCCTACTCAAGATGTTTGAAAAGAAATATTTAAAATTTAGGAAGAGTATTAACAAAGACGTTAAGCGTAAAAAATTGAGAGTCGTTTTTGGTCTTCCTTTCGTGGTTAGAAAAAGAGTTAGAAACAAATGGACCAATTTACTCTCGATAACCTATAGAAGAGCTTCCTCAATTATTATAGGGATTACTGAAATTGGTAACGAGCAATATCTTAGAATTGTAAAATTTAAGACTAAACCATTCCATCCAAAAATAGATAGAGTTAATTGGGAACTAATACACCAACTAGGTATCGAATTAGATGAAAAACTGATTTTCGGTTCGTTGGAGGTGTTCAAATGAGTAATGACTTTTGGGAAAACAAGATCAAAGCATTTTTACACGATCCTCCAGACAAAGCCCTAAGCATAGCCAACCACGAAAATCGAAGAGATAAGCTCCTTCAAATGCTCAACTTGAAATTCGATATTTCCCCTGAATTCGATAGAATAGCTTCTTCAATGGAAAGAGTGGTGCCAAAAACCGAAGCTTTGATAGATTTTTCAAGAACAGATAAAGCTCAACATCCAATTCTGAAGCATCCGATAACAGGTGGCGAAAGGAAATTCGAAACTATATCTCAAGCAGTGTTGGGTTTAAAAAAGACGAGAGTAAACGAAATAATTGAAGAAATCCTCATTGCTGAAGTAGATATTCTAAAAAGTCTAAAAGCTGATGATTTCAAAATTACGTATTTCAGAATATGGAGATTCTTCATGGATTTAATTGCACATAAAAGTGAGGAAATTGCAAATCTACCAGCAGATACACGCTGTCCAGATCATACAATATGGAATCATCTCGACGCATCTTCAGCTATTTATGGTGCGATTGACAAAGGACAGCCAGCTTTACTTATGTTTAAACTTGCTCCAGTCCAAGATTTCATCAAAAACGCGAGAAAGGAGAGAGACTTATGGGCTAGTAGCCATTTACTGAGCTATCTGACCTTCCAAGCGATGAAAGTGGTGATAGATGAGTTTGGGCCTGATGCTATAATCTTTCCTCATTTGCGGGGTCAGCCGTTTTTCGATTTCGATGAAGACTACGGACAGTACCTAAGTGATCTCATCAACCAAGAGCATAAGAAAAAGCTGAAAATAGCGAACATCCCAAACAAGTTTTTGGCTATCGTTAATGTTGATAAATTCAATATAATCGAAAACAAAATTCGTGAAGCTGTCAACAAAGTGCTTGAAGATCTCTTGGATTTTTCGCTTAATAATGCTTTCAATGGCAAGATAAACGTGCATATGAAAAATCACTATCTAAAGTTATTGCAAAACTACTTCAGCGTTACCGTTTGTATGATTCCAGCGGATTTGAACAGTTTGATGAACGTTATTGAGAAGCTACCAGATCGAATCAAGAAGAAATACGAAAACTGGATGTCATTACTCGAAAAATCTGGATACAGAAGGAAAGCTTTCGATCTCTACTCCCTGATGTTCGAGCTAATCGAGGAGATCACCGCAATTGAATCGAGGAAGTTTGTTAAGTTTGAAGGGTTAAAGAAAGAGAAGTGCTCGCTTTGCGGTAACTTAGAGATCATCGGAAATAAGGATACATGGAAAGACGTTAATAGAAGTATTTTCAAGGAAAACGAAAGGTTATGCCCAGTTTGCCTCGTCAAGAGAATGTATTCTAGATGGATTAATGAGAAGTGGAGGATCGATATAGGATTTGAATCTGTCTCTGAGATTGCTTTGAGAAAGATGCTCAAAGGTAAGGATGTGACTTTCTATGATGTCATCAAAGATATGAAGGTTGCAAGAGACATCGGTTGTGAAAGTTTCGTTAAAACGTTCTATGAAAACGTAAATAAAATTCTAAATAAATTATATTTACCAATTAATTATGAACTCATATATAAAGAAAATTTGGCGAGCATTAAAGCGATTTCGAAGACTTTAGGAGTTGATGAGAGAAGGATAGTGGCAATATCAAACGCTGAAAGATTTCTTAAAGATGCAAGAAACGCGATAACAGAGATTGAAAGACTGATAGGTGAATTTCCAAGATATTACGCTATTCTAATGATGGATGGAGACAACATGGGTAGGATGCTGATGGGAGATGAGATGAAGTTCGTTAAAGATTACCTACATCCAGAGGTTCTAAAGTATTTACCGCAAGATGTGAAGAATCTAATAGAGAGCACCAAAAGATTAATCACTCCAGCAACGCATTCAGCCATAAGTAGAGCTCTGATGCACTTTTCCGTTAATATAGTTCCGGAGATAGTCGAAAGATATAGAGAAGAGCTGATCTACGCCGGGGGAGATGATGTTTTGGCTTTACTCCCTGTAGATTCCGCTTTGACTTGTGCTTACGAGATTCAAACGTGGTTTAACAAGGAGTGGGATGGCTGGAACATTTTGCCGGCTAAAACGATGAGTGCCGGAATTCTAATAGTTCACTACAAGCATCCGCTTTACGACGCACTTGATAAGGTTAGAGATCTTGAAAAGAGAGCCAAGGACTTCGGCAGGAATGCAATAGCTATCGGGTATCTCACGAGAAGCGGAAGCTATAGCGAAGTGGTCTTTAACTGGGAAATTGTTCCAAAGCTCAGAGATTTCATCGAACTTTTTGAGAATTCCGAGAAAGGATTAAAACCAAGTCTTTCCAAAAGGATCATATATCATGTAGTTCAGGAGATCGAAAATCTTCCAAACGATGAGAATGCAATGGCAGCGTTTTTGAAGTTCGAATTCTTAAGGCATTACAGTGGAACCGATAAGAAAAAAGAAGATGTCGAGAGATTGACTGGTGAGGTCATTAAATTGGCGAAAAACGTTAGAATAAAACTTGAAAATGAAGATTTTGAAGGGTTAGAAGATCTTGATAGCCTGAAGCTCGATAATATTAACTCGAAAATCAATAATTTGATAAGAACAGGTAACATTTCAAGTGAGAAGCTATACAACGAACTCAAGGAAATTCTAATGGGAACATCCCGTGATTTCTACGAAAAACTCTACGGTTTGATATTGAAGAAGCAAATAAGGAATTTCTTCATATTGCTGAAGATTCTCGTCGATTGTGATGCGGATTTGGGAGGTGCTAGCTGTGAGAATTCTGATAGAACCTAACGATGTCTTGATGTTCAGAGAACCGAAGCCATTTACGGCTGGAGAAGCTCACTTGGCGAGAAGTGTCTTACCCCTCCCTCAAGCGATAGCTGGGGCTTTGAGAAGCGCAATCTTAATTAAATCTAATTTCTCAGATGATGCTTGCGAATTCGTAGGTGTGGTTAAGGAAAACAGAAAAATAGTTGAAGCAAAGGATCCAAATTTTGAAATCCTAGGATGTTTTCCATTCAAGGGAGAGGAGTTATTCTCAACACCCCTAGACATAGCCAAGGCAAAGGGAATCGAAGGATACTTCTTTGTCAGACCTCTTAAGCTGTGGAACGGTAAATACATATTTGGAGGAAAGCACATACACTTCGAGAGCGTTGAAGGCTTTTTAAGCTACTCAGACTTGCTTAAATACTTGAAAGGCGAACTGAACGATGAAGAGCTTGAGAATGTCGTAAAATCTAATGCTGAGGTTTATTGCAAAGAGAGTAGAATAGGTATAAAGCTAAGCGATGCGAGAGTTTCTGAGGAGGGATTCCTATATAAGACGGAGTTCCTGAGGCTTAAGGAGAACGTTAAGTTTTCCATTTGGCTTGGTAAAGGTTACAACAAGCTCAAAGATTTCCTGGATGAAGATATCATCAGACTTGGCGGAGAAGGAAGGTTTGCGAGGATAAAGTTTGAAAACAAGAATTTGTTAGATATGCTTGTAAGAGCTTGGGATAAGATAAAGGAGAAGATAAACAACAGTGGGAGACTTAAGCTGTACATTGCAACTCCGACGTTGATCAATGCAAATAACGCTTACAGCTGGGATATTAAAGATGTACTCAGAAGCGAGCTCAAGATAGAGATTAAAAACATCTATCCTCTCATAGGCAAACCCCTTTCCTTCAGTGGTTGGGATTACGCAGAAAATAGACCAAAATCTACAAGATACGCAATCCCTGCTGGTTCGGTTTACTTCATAGAGTTCAAAGGTAAGATCGAACTCGACAAACCGTATATTAAGCTAGGAGAGAATACTAAGCTCGGTTACGGCTTGTGCCTCTTGGGGGTTTGGGAATGAGAGTTCTGATTTCAACCACTGGTACTGGTGTCGGAAGCAATGAGGAGGAGAGAAGAAAAAGATTGAAAGAGATGGTAAACGGCTTCGTCGAGAAAGTAGTTGAAACATTCAAACCGGATAAGATCGTTCTCTTTTATACTGATGGAACCAAGGAGATGGTTGAATTGATTAAATCGAAGGTTAATATAGATGTGGAAGAAGTCAAAATAGTG